>NZ_JAAGPL010000276.1:0-9211 GCF_017104785.1 Burkholderia sp. Ac-20353
GTGCCTGCTGCGACGCGACGCGCCCGCGGCCGTCGCCGACGCGTTCATCGCGACGCGCATCGCCGAGCCCGCGTGGGGCCGCATCGCGGGCGGCTTCGATCCGCGCCGCATCGACGTCGCCGCGCTGCTGCAACGCGCCTATCCCGCGTGACGGAGGCGCTCGTACCACGCGACATCCCACGGAGTCCTGCATGAACCTCGTCGCTGCCCTCGACCGCGCCGCCCGCGCGACGCCCGACAAACCGTTCCTGCGCTTTGACGGCGCAACGCTCACCTACGGCGACACGCGCGACCGCTCGCACCGCGCGGCGGCGGTGCTGAGCGCGCTCGGTGTCGCGGCCGGCGACCGCGTCGCCGCGATGTGCTTCAACACCCCCGCGTTCGTCGACGTGCTGCTCGGCGCGTGGCGGCTCGGCGCGGCGTTCGTGCCGGTCAACCACAAGCTGCAGGCGCCCGAAGTCGACTATGTGCTCGAGCACAGCCGCAGCAAGGTGATCCTGTTCGACGCGGCGCTCGCGCCGGTGCTCGACCGCGTTGCGTCTGCCGCGCGACGCCTGTCCACCGAAGGGACGGTCGCCGGCTTGCCATGCTTCGACACGATGTGCGAGACGATCGACGGCGTCGCCGGCATCCTCCCCGCCGACGGCGAGCTCGCGCAGATCCTCTACACGTCCGGCACGACCGGCCGCCCGAAAGGCTGCGTGCACAGCCATCGCACGGTGACGCTCGCGGCAATGCAGGCCGCGCTCGCGCTGTCGATCACGCACGACGAGCGCACGCTGATGGCGATGCCGATCTGGCATTCGTCGCCGCTCAACAACTGGTTCGGCGGCACGCTGTACGTCGGCGGCACCGTCGTGCTGCTGCGCGAATACCATCCGCTGCGGTTCCTGCAGGCGGTCGAGCGCGAGCGCGTGTCGCTGTATTTCGGCGCGCCGGTGTCGTACACGCTGCCGCTCGACACGATCGAAGGCTTCGCCGCGTTCGACCTGACGAGCGTGCGTGCGTGGGTCTACGGCGGCGGCCCGATCGGCGCGGCACAGGCCGAACGGCTCGCGCGCGCGTACCGCAGCGACGCGTTCTATCAGGTGTACGGGATGACCGAGACGGGCCCGGCCGGCACCGCGCTGTATCCGGACGAGCAGGTGACGAAAGCGGGTTCGATCGGCCGCTGCGGCGCGCCCGGTGTCGACCTGCGCGTCGTGCGCGCGGATGGCGGCGACGCGCAGCCGGGCGAGGCCGGCAAGGAAACAGGCGAGATCTGGCTCAAGGCCGACAGCATGATGCTCGGCTATCTCGACGATCCGGACGCGACACGCGCCGCGTTCGCGCCGGACGGATGGTATCGCTCCGGCGACGTCGCACGCATCGATCAGGATGGCTATCTGTTCCTCGTCGACCGGATCAAGGACATGATCGTGACGGGCGGCGAGAACGTCTATTCGAAGGAAGTGGAAGACGTGCTGACCGCACATCCGGGCGTGGTCGAGGCGGCCGTCGTCGGCATACCGCACCCGGACTGGGGCGAGACGGTGGTCGCGCACGTCGTCGTGAGCGCAGGCGCGGCGCTCGATGCCGAAACGCTGCGCGCGTTCTGCGCGGAACGGCTCGCGGCGTACAAGGTTCCGCGCGAAGTCGTGTTCGCCGATGCGCTGCCGCGCACGCCGACCGGCAAGCTGCAGAAATTCCTGCTGCGCAGGCGCGAAGGGTGAGCGCGCGCCGGCGCGTCCTTCCGCCCGACCGTTGCGCCCGTCTGGTTCAGGTCCGCGTGAACGCGCGACGCCTCCGGCAATCGCACGGGACCCCAAGTAAAAAAGCCACCGGACTTTCCAGTCCGATGGCTTTCGACTTGCCGGCCGGGCAGCAGCAGCCCGCCGACGTCGTGTTTACCTGGCGCCGATTACTTGCCGCCGATGCTCTTCAGCGGCTTCCACTCGCCCTTCTCGACCTTGTACATCGTGATGCCGCCGTTCTTCAGGTCGCCCTTCGCGTCATACGCGACGTGCGTCGACGTCACGCCGGCCATGTCGGTCTTCGCGAGCAGCGGCAGGTACTTCGCCGGATCCGTCGAGTTCGCCTTCTTCATCGCGTTGAACAGCGCCATCGCGCCGTCGTACGAATACGGCGAGTAGGTCTGCACGTCTTCGCCGAAGCGCTTCTTGTACTTGTCGGCGTAGGCCTTGCCGCCAGGCATCTCGTCGAGCGGCAGGCCCGCGAGCGAAGCGATCGTGCCGTCAGCCGCGCCACCCGCGATGCTCAGGAACGTCGGCGTCTTCACCATTTCGCCGCCCATCAGCGGTGCCGTGAAGCCGAGCGCCTTCATCTGCTTGACCATCGGCGCTGCCTGCGAATCCGCGCCGCCGTAGTAGACGAGGTCCGGCTTCGTCGCCTTCAGCTTCGTCAGGATCGCCTTGAAGTCGACGGCCTTGTCGTTCGTGAACTCACGGTCGACGATCGTAGCTCCAGCGGCCTTCGCGGCCTTCTCGAACTGGTCGGCGAGACCCTGGCCGTAAGCGGTGCGGTCGTCGACGATCGCGATCTTCTTCAGGCCGAGATCCTTCGCGACGAACGTGCCCGCCACCGAGCCCTGCTGCGTGTCGGACGTCATCATGCGGAAGGTCGTCTTGTAACCCTGCTGCGTGTATTCCGGCGCGGTCGCCATCGCGATCTGCGGAATGCCCGCGTTCGCGTAGATGCGCGATGCCGGAATCGTCGTGCCCGAGTTGAAGTGGCCGAGCATGCCCTTGATACCGTCGTCGACGAGCTTCTGTGCAACCGTCGTGCCCGTGCGCGGGTCGGCCTGGTCATCCTGCGTGTCGAGCACGAACTTCACCGGCTTGCCGCCGATCATCGGCTTCGTCGCGTTGAAGTCCTCGATCGCGAGCACGATGCCGTTCTGCATGTCCTTGCCGTAGTGTGCCTGCGCACCCGTCATCGGCCCTGCGTAGCCAACCTTCACGTCATCCGCATGAGCCGTCCCCGCAAGCGACATGACTGCGACAAAGGTCGCGCCTGCCAGCTTTTTCATCGTGTGTTGCATAGCATCTCCTTGGTACCAGGGTAAATGGAGCGGCTTCGGGATCGCCTAGCCGCTTCCTTTCTCTTGATCCGAACGGCCAGGATGGTCAGCCGATCGTCATCAAATTCGCATTGCCGCCCGCCGCCGCGGTGTTCACGCTGACCGAACGCTCGGTGAGCAGACGCTCGAGCGCGTAGTCTTCCGCGTCGCCGCGCTCGAACGCACCCGCCGACACGCCCTGCACCGACACGATCGGGCCCGGCCGCTGCGCGACTTCCTTCACCAGCGTCTGCAGCTCGTCGCTGTCGCCTTCGAACAGCACCGCGTCGAACACCGCATCCGCCTGCTTGCGCACGCCCGCATGCGCCTTCAGCGCCGCCGGCAGCGCGGCGACGAGCGCCTCGCCCGCCGCACCGGCAAACAGCGCGCGGTTACCGGTTGCGAGCACCGCCGCGAACTGCGCACGCGCGCCGCCCGGCGTCGCCGCAACGCACAGCACGGTGCCGCGCGGGCCGAGTGTATACGTGTTCCGCTCGCCCGTCGGGCCCGTGAGCACCGCGGTCGCGCCGGCCGGCACCTGCGCGAGATAGCCGTCGCAGCGTGCCGCGAGCGCCGGCTCGCGCTGCTCGATCAGCCAGTCGCGCAGCGTCGTCAGCGCCGCCGCCGGGCTCTCCCGCTTCTCGCCTTCGGCGACGTCGTCCGCGACCAGCATGTCCGCGAGCGAACGCGGCAGCCCCGACGGACGCGTCGCGAGCAGACGCTGCAGATACAGCGCGCCACCCGCCTTCGGGCCCGTGCCCGACAGCCCTTCGCCGCCGAACGGCTGCACGCCGACCACCGCGCCGATCACGTTGCGGTTCACGTAGATGTTGCCCACGTGCGCGTTCGAGATCACGTGCGCGATCGTCTCGTCGATCCGCGTGTGGATGCCGAGCGTCAGGCCATAGCCGGTCGCGCGGATCTGCTCGAGCAGCTTGTCCAGCGCGCTGCGGCGATAGCGCACGACGTGCAGCACCGGCCCGAACACTTCGCGCTTCAGCTCGTCGATGCTGCCGATCTCGATCAGCGTCGGCGGCACGAACGTGCCGTGCGCGCAGGCATCCGGCATCGGCAGCTGCGTGACGCCGTTGCCCTTCTCCTTCATCGCGGCGACGTGCGTGTCGATCGTCTGCTTCGCCTCACCGTCGATCACCGGGCCGACGTCCGTCGACAGGCGGTCGGGGTTGCCGAGCGCGAGTTCCTGCATCGCGCCTTTCAGCATCGTCAGCGTGCGGTCGGCGACATCGTCCTGCAAACACAGAACGCGCAGCGCCGAACATCGTTGACCGGCGGAATCAAACGACGACTGCATCACGTCCGCGACGACCTGCTCGGCGAGCGCCGACGAGTCGACGATCATCGCGTTCTGGCCGCCCGTCTCGGCGATCAGCGGAATCGGCTTGCCATCCGGGTCGAGGCGCGACGACAGCGTCTTGTTGATCAGGCGCGCGACTTCGGTCGAACCGGTGAACATCACCGCGCGGGTGCGCGCATCGGCCACCAGCGCCGCACCGACCGTCTCGCCGGTGCCCGGCAGCAGCTGCACCGCGCCGGCCGGCACGCCGGCCTCGCGCAGGATGCGCACGGCTTGCGCCGCGATCAGCGGCGTCTGCTCGGCCGGCTTCGCGAGCACCGTGTTGCCGGCCGCGAGCGCCGCCGCCACCTGGCCCATGAAGATCGCGAGCGGGAAGTTCCACGGGCTGATACAGACCACCGGCCCCAGCGGGCGGTGCGTATCGTTCGAGAATTCGTCGCGGATCTGCGCGGCGTAGTAGCGCAGGAAGTCCACCGCCTCGCGGATTTCCGCGATCGCGTTCGGCAGCGACTTGCCGGCTTCGCGCACGATCAGGCCCATCAGCGTGTGCATCTGCGCTTCGAGCAGGTCGGCGGCACGCGCGAGGCAGTCGGCGCGCGCATCCACGGGCGTCGCCTGCCAGATCGGCGCGGCGGCCACCGCGTGCGCGAGCGCGGCGCTCACGTGCTCGGACGTCGCTTCGCTGACCGTGCCGACGAGGTCGCGCTGGTCGGCCGGGTTGCGCACATCGCGGGCCGGCGCGTCGGCGAGCGCATTGTCGGCGAGCAGCGGCGCGGCGCGCCACGGGTGATGCCCGCTCGCGAGCAGCGCGGACGACAGCGATGCGAGGCGATGCTCGTTCGACAGGTCGAGGCCCATCGAGTTGAAGCGCTCGTCACCGTACAGGTTGCGCGGCAGCGGGATCTTCGCGTGCGGCGCGCCGAGCGGCGTGAGCTTCAGCGCTTCCTCGACCGGGTCCGCGACCAGTTCCTTCACCGACACGGTCTTGTCCGCGATGCGGTTCACGAACGACGTGTTCGCGCCGTTTTCCAGCAGGCGGCGCACGAGGTACGCGAGCAGCGTTTCGTGCGTGCCGACCGGCGCATACACGCGGCACGGACGGTTCATCTTGTCGCGGCCGGTCACCTCTTCATAGAGCGGCTCGCCCATCCCGTGCAGGCACTGGAATTCGTACTGGCCCGGGTAGTAGTTCTGGCCGGCGAGGTGATAGATCGCGGCGAGCGTATACGCGTTGTGCGTCGCGAACTGCGGATAGACGGCATCGGGCGCCGCGAGCAGCTTCTTCGCGCACGCGATGTACGACACGTCCGTGTAGATCTTGCGCGTGTAGACCGGATAGCCTTCGAGGCCGTCGACCTGCGCACGCTTGATCTCGGTATCCCAGTACGCGCCCTTCACGAGGCGGATCATCAGGCGGTGACGGCTGCGGCGCGCGAGATCGATCAGGTAGTCGATCACGAACGGGCAGCGCTTCTGGTAGCCCTGCACGACGAAGCCGATGCCGTTCCAGCCGGCGAGTTCAGGATCGAAGCACAGCGCCTCGAGCAGGTCGAGCGACAGCTCGAGCCGGTCGGCTTCCTCGGCGTCGATGTTCAGGCCGATGTCGTAGCGGCGCGCGAGCAGCGCGAGCGAGCGCACGCGCGGCAGCAGCTCGGTCATCGTGCGTTCCTGCTGCGAGCGCGAGTAGCGCGCGTGCAGCGCCGACAGCTTGATCGAGATGCCGGGGCCTTCGTAGATGCCGCGGCCGCCCGCCGCCTTGCCGATCGCGTGGATCGCCTGCTCGTACGACGCGTAGTAGCGCTGCGCGTCCTCTTCGGTCGTCGCCGCTTCGCCGAGCATGTCGTACGAGTAGCGGAAGCCGCGCGCTTCGTACTTGCGGCTGTTCGCGAGCGCTTCGGAGATCGTCTCGCCGGTCACGAACTGCTCGCCCATCAGGCGCATCGCCATGTCGACGCCCTTGCGGATCAGCGGCTCGCCGCCCTTGCCGATCAGGCGCGTGAGCGCCGACGACAGCCCGGCTTCGCTGTTGGTCGTGACGAGCTTGCCGGTGATCATCAGCCCCCAGGTCGCCGCGTTGACGAACAGCGACGGCGCGTGGCCGACGTGCGAGCGCCAGTCGCCCTTGCTGATCTTGTCGCGGATCAGCGCATCGCGGGTCGCGCGGTCGGGGATGCGCAGCAGCGCTTCCGCGAGACACATCAGCGCGACGCCTTCCTGGCTCGACAGCGAGAACTCGTGGATCAGCCCTTCGACGCCGCCGCCCGAGCTCTTCTCGCGCAGCGCCTCGACGAGCTGCGTCGCGAGCGCCTGCACGTCCGTGGACAGGTTCGCGGGCAGCCGCGCCTGGCCGATCAGGAACGGCACGCATTCCGGCTCGGGGCGGCGGTACGCGGCGGTGATCGCCGCGCGCAGCACCGATTGCGGCTGCACATTCTGCGCGAATTCGAGGAACGGATGCGGGGAGTTGTCGTCGTCGCCTTCGCCGCCCTGACCGTCCGCGAGCTCGGTGACGCCGCTGTGGCCGGACAGCTCCGGCGGAAGCTGGCCGTGCTCGATCCGCTCGAGATACGCGAAGATCGCCTGCTTGATCAGCCAGTGGGGAGTCCGTTCGAGTCGCGCTGCGGCGTCTTTCAGGCGCGAGCGGAGCAGGTCGTCGACTTTGACGCCAAGGGTGGTGCTTGCCATGATGGGTTCGTGCGCCGGCGGGAGACCGGCGAATAGACGTGAGAGGATGCGCGAAATCCTACGGCACGCAATAAAAAGGTGCAACCAGATTTCGATATAGGTTGCACCCGCGAATTATCCAATATAATCAGCGGCTTACGGAGTTGCAACCTAGGGGTTGCCCGCGGTCGGGGGATCGGTATTTTCCCTGATTCGGGGTGCGCGGACACGTTTGGGCAACCTTGCGCGTGTAGTGCGCCCGTTCAACGCGGGTTGCGATGACCGTGCAACACGGCGCCGGCAGCGCAAGCGCTGCGGCCGTGCGCGCGTTGCGACGCGCGCCACGGTGCGCCAGATGGCGTCAGATATCCAGCGGATCGACTTCGACGCTCCACCGCAGCACGCCCTTCAGCGCGCGCAGCTCGTAGTGCCACGCGCGCAGCGTGTGCTGCAGCGCCGCCCGCGACGCGCTTTCGAGGAGCAGTTGCGCGCGATGGACGTTCGCGACCTTCACGATCGTCATCGGCACCGCGTCGTAGGCCATCACGCGATCCGCGCCGGGCAGCCCCGGCAACGCGGCCGCGGCCTGCTGCAGGAACCCGAGCGCCGCGTCGAGCGTGCGCCCTTCCGCGCGCAGCAGCGCCTGGTAGACGAACGGCGGCAGATGCGCGTCGCGCCGCTCGCCGAGCGTCGTGTTCGCGAAGCCGATGTAATCCTGGCGCGCGAGCGCGTGATACAGCGCGTGGCGCGGATAGCGCGTCTGCACGAGCACCTCGCCCGGCAGCCCGGCGCGGCCCGCGCGGCCGCTCACCTGCATCAGCTGCGCGAACAGCCGCTCGCTCGCGCGGAAGTCGTGCGAGAACAGCGCGGTGTCGGCATTGAGCACGCCGACGAGCGACACGCGCTGGAAATCGTGACCTTTTGCAATCATCTGCGTGCCGACGAGGATGTCGACCTCGCCCGCGTGCACGTCCGAGAACAGCGCCTGCGCACTGCCCTTGCGGCGCGTGCTGTCGGCGTCGATCCGCAGCACGCGCGCGGCCGGCACGGCCTCGGCGAGCGCCTCCTCGATGCGCTGCGTGCCGCGGCCAAGCGGTGCGATATCGACGTTACCGCATTCGGGGCACGACCGCGGAATCCGCGACTCCCAGCCGCAGTGATGGCAGCGCAGCGCGTGCTCGGGTTTGTGCAGCACGACGTACGCGCTGCAGCGCGGGCAGCCGGCGACCCAGCCGCACGCATCGCACGCGAGCTGCGGCGCGTAACCACGCCGGTTCAGGAACACGAGGCTCTGCTCGCCGCGCTCGAGCCGCGCCTTCAGCGCCGCGACGAGCGGGCCCGACAGCCCGCCCTGCGACGCACGCCCGCGCCGCCGCTCTTCCTCGAGATCGACCAGCCGCACGCTCGGCAATACCGCATCGGCGATCGCGCGGCGCGACAGCGTAAGCCGCGTGTAGCGCCCCTGCTCGGCCTGCCACCAGCTTTCGAGCGACGGCGTCGCGGAACCGAGCACGACCGGGATGTCGAGCTGCTTCGCGCGCCATACCGCGAGGTCGCGCGCCGAATAGCGCAAGCCTTCCTGCTGCTTGTACGCGGGCTCGTGCTCCTCGTCGACGACGATCAGCGCGAGCGTCGGCAGCGACGCGAGCACCGCGAGGCGCGTGCCGAGCACGATCCGCGCGCGGCCCGTATGCGCAGCCAGCCAGTTGCGTGCGCGCTCGCCTTCGGCAAGGCCGCTGTGCAGCGTGACGATCGCGTCCGCCGCAAGCGTGCCCGCAAAGCGCGCACGAAACGCCGCCTCGAACTGCGGCGTCAGGTTGATTTCGGGGACGAGCACGAGCGCCTGCGCGTCGGGCCGCGTGTCCAGCAGCGCCGCGAGCGCATGCAGATACACCTCGGTCTTGCCGCTGCCCGTCACGCCGTGCAGCAGGAACGGCGCGAAACCCTGCGCGGCGCGGATCGCGTCGAGCGCCTCTGCCTGCTGGTCGTTGAGCGGCGGGGGTACGGTTCGTCCACCGCTTGTCGACAGGTTATCCACACACTTGGGCACAGGGTTATCCGCCCAGCCGATTTCGTCGACGTCGACCCAGCCTTGCGCGGCCCAGCCGTCGAGCGTCGCCGCGGCCTTCGGATGCTGCGTGCGTGCGTCGGGCAGGCTCAGCGAGCCGGCGTCG
>NZ_JAAGPL010000277.1:0-9076 GCF_017104785.1 Burkholderia sp. Ac-20353
TTTCTTGTCGATCATCCGGCCGTCCTCCGGTTGATCGACAAGTACCGGATCCAGGCGCATTACCTGCAGCACGGCTGCTGGCTCGGCGAACGGCAGTTGCTCGCGCTCGCGCGTCGGGCGGCTGACGCGGGCGTGCCGCTGTTTGCCGCGCACGGACTGCGCGATCCCGTCTGCCCGGTCGACAACGTCGCCCGGCTCGCGCGCGCCGTGCCCGCTGCCAAAATCGAATTGGTGCCGGCCGGGCATCTTGCGAGCGACCCGGCGTTGGCGCGCAGCATCGCCCGCGCGATACGTGCGATGTTCGCGGCACCGCACACTATTCAATCCCACGCATAACGCACACCGACCCACGCGCCGCGCGGCGCGCCCGGCCCGACGAACTGCTCGTTGACCGGCTGCGCGCCATCGAACGTGTGATTCGGTCCGTTGAAGAAGTTCTGGCCGAGCACGCCGAAGCTCGCGTAGCGCTTGTCGAACAGGTTCGTCACGCTCGCGAACACTTCGAACCGCTTCGTGATCCGATACCGCATGTCGAGATCGACGAGCACGTAGCCCGCGATCTTGCCGTTCACGTCCTGATTGTTCTCGTCGCCGCGCGCGTACACGCCGCTGCGCCACGTGACGTTCGCACCGATGTCCCATGCGTGCGTCGCCGCGTAGTCGAGCCGCAGCTTCACCGTGTGCGCGGGAATGCCCGGGATGCGGTCGCCCGCCTTGACCGACACGTTGCCCGTCGCGTCGGCGGCCGAGTTCGCGGGGCTGTGTTCGGTCCACGACGATCGGTAAGTCGCGTCGACATAGCTGTACGACAGCCCGACGCCGATCTTGCCGAGCTGCGTGCGGCCCGCGAGCTCGATACCCTGGCGCCGCGTGTCGCCGACGTTGCGGAAATAGCCTTGCGCGCTCGCCGGGTCGCTGATGAACGCGATGTCGTCGGTCAGCGTCGTGCGATAGGCGGCCGCGCTCCAGGTGGTCGCGCCGCCGATGCGGCCGCGCGCGCCAACTTCGAACGTCTTCGAGATCACCGGCTTGAGCGCCGGGTCGGCGATAAAGTCGTTCGGCAACGAACAGGGCGCGGCCGGGTCCGCGCACGCGAGCTCGATCGCGGTCGGCGAGCGCATCCCTTCGTTGTAGGTCGCGTACGCGGTGAAGCCCGCGACGGGGTTCCAGTTCACGCCGACCGCCGGGTTGAAGCGCGAGAACGTATGGTTGCCGTCGAGCAGCGGCTGCACGCCGCTTGCGTCGCCGATCTGCGCCTTCGACCAGTCGTAGCGGCCCGACAGCGTCAGCGTCCAGTGCGGCGTCAGCGACAGCGCATCGCTCAGGTACACGCCGACGTTCGCGTTGCGCGTCTTCGCATTCGTCCGCGGGACGAAGCCGCCGATGCCGATCGCCGCGCGCGAGTCGGTGAAAAACGCGTCCTGCGATGCCGCGACGTAGCTCGAGTTCGCGACATCGGCCGCGACACCCGCGATCAGCTGGTTCGCCATCCCGCCGAGCTTGCCGAGCAAGGTGAGCTGCAGGCTGCCGCCGTAGCTGTCGGTGACGATCGTCGACTGCGCGTTGGTGCCCTGCAGCGTATCGACATTGCCGCTTTCATCGACCGATCCGAAGTCGGTGTTGTTGTTGCTGCTCGTGTTGGCGTTGCGCAGGTGCCGGTAGTACGCGTTCCCGCTCAGCTCGACGTGCTCGCCGAAGAAGCGGTCGCCCGACAGCGTCACATATGCGGCGCTGTTGCGGTTCAGGTCCGGAAACGTGTACGCCTGCTTCCGGTTGTCGAGGAACGAGCGCGGAATCGTCTGGCTGCCGTACAGCGTGTTGTCCGCGCCGCCCGCGGCCAGCGACAGCGTGGTGTCCGCGTCGGTGTAGCGCAGCTTGCCGAACAGTTGCCGCACGCGGCTCGCGTTGTGGTCGGCCCAGCCGCCGTCGTTCGCGACGTTCGCGGTCGCGTAGTAGTCGAGGTTCGAGCCGAGCGTGCCGCCCTGCTCGACGCTCGCGGTCTTGCGGCCCCACGAGCCGCCCGATACCTCCGCTTCGCCGCCCGGGCTCGACTTGCCGTTCTTCGTCGTGATCGCGAGCGCGCCGCCGAGCGTATTGCGTCCATATACGGGATTCGAGCCGGGAATCAGCTGCATACGGTCGATCGCCTGCACGGGCAGGATGTCCCAGTTCACGACATCGCCGAACGGCTCGTTCACGCGCACGCCGTCGACGAACACCGACAGGCCCTGTGGCGTGCCGAGCAGCGGCGACGCAGTGAAGCCGCGATAGTTGACGTCGGTCTGGTACGGGTTGCCCTGCGCGTCGCCGATCGTCACGCTCTGCAGGTTCGCGGCGAAAAAGTCGGTCAGCGTCGCGCGGTGCTGCGCGTCGAGTTCGGACGCGCGCACCGTCTGCACGTTCGCGGGCACCTTCGACAGCGGCGTGCCGATCCCGAGCAGCGGCGTCGTGCCGACGACGACCACTGCGGGCAGTATGTCGGTGGCGGGTTGCGGCGCGACTGGCGGCGCAGCCGTGTTGGACGAAGCGTTCTCACTCGCATTCTGCTGCGCGCGGACGCCGGCCGGCGACAGGCCGAACAGCGCAATCGCACCGAGTGTCGCACCGACACACTGAACGCGCCGCACGCCCCGATGGTCCCGCCACCCGCCATCCACGCCAATTGCCTTTGGTCTCCTGATCATTCCCCTCTGTCTCCCTGTTCGTTTTCTGCCGCGCGGCATTGCGTGCTGCACGGCGATGTCTCCCCGCGATACAGGACAGCGAGAACCATGCCAGCACCGCATGCACGATCACCGGCCTGCGTCGCTTCCAACGTTGCCGCCAACGCCGCACGCCCGTTCGGCGCGGCATCCGTCAACGGCGCGGCACGCTGTCACAGGCGCCCCGCCACCTGTCATGTTTGGCAACACCTCGCGCACGACGGTGTACCTGAATGCAACACCTGCGTCGACGCCCGCACGAAGCACCGCCGCCACCGCACCACCCGCGATGCCCCGGTCCGCCGCGCCGCGCGGGCAGCGCGGCGCGATGGCATGCGACTTGCGTGAACGGCAGCGCACTCGGCCCGGAACCCCACCCGTGCCGGCGCGACGGAACCTTCGCGGCGGTGCGACCACAATGACTCAGGAGACAACCATGAAGAAATTCTCGGCTTCAGCGAGCCGGCTGGCCACGATCGGCATCGCGGCGGCAGCCGCCGTCGCGCTGAACCCCGGCCTCGTCGAAGCGGCCGCGGACTATCCGGCCGTGACCTACCAGCGGCTGACCGATGCGCAGCGCGATCCGGGCTGGCTGACCTACTACCGCACCTACAACGGCCGGTCGCATTCGCCGCTCAAGCAGATCGACCCGTCGAACGCGAAGAATCTCAAGCAGGTGTGGGCCTACAAGTTCCCCGCCGAACTGAAGCAGGGCTTCGAAGCGACGCCGATCATCAACGGCAATTACCTGTTCGTGACCACGCCGAAGGACAACGTCTACGCGTTCGATGCGAAGACGGGCAAGCAGCTCTGGAAATACGAGCCGAAGCTCAGCGCCGCGTCGTTCAAGACCGCGTGCTGTGACGTCGTGAACCGCGGCGTCGCGCTGTACGGCAAGAATGTCTATGTCGCGATGCTGGGCGGCGAAATCGCGGCACTCGATGCGCAGACCGGCAATCTCGTCTGGAAGAAGCAGATGTTCGAGCCGGGCCTCGGCTACTCGTTCTCGCTCGCACCGCTCGCGCTCGACGGCGCGATCGTCGTCGGCACGTCCGGCGGCGAATACGGGATTCGCGGCTATATCGTCGCGCTGAATCCGGACGACGGCTCGGAAGTCTGGAAACGCTACACGATCCCCGGTTCCGGAGAAAAGGGCTCGGAGACCTGGCCCGACGGGATGCAGGATCACGGCGGCGGCGCCGCGTGGCTCACGGGCACGTACGACGCTGCGTCGCGCACGCTGTACTGGGGTGTCGGCAACCCGGGCCCGTGGCTCGCGGCGCTGCGCCCCGGCGACAACCTGTATTCCGACTCGCTGCTCGCGCTCGATGCGAAGAACGGCGACCTGAAGTGGCACTACCAGTACACGAACCACGACACGTGGGACTACGACGGCGTGAACGCGGCGGTCCTTGCCGATATCAAGTACAAAGGCAAGGACTACGACGCGATCATCCACGCGGACCGCAACGGCTTCTTCCACGCGATCGACCGCACGACCGGCAAGCTGATCTACGCGACACCGTTCGTGAAGGCGACGTCGGTCACCGGCTACACGGCCGATGGCAAGCCGATCCAGGACGAATCGAAGTTCCCGAAGGCCGGCACGACGATCGAAACGTGCCCGAGCTTCCTCGGCGGCAAGAACTGGTGGTCGATCTCGTTCGACCAGGAACGCAACATCGCGGTCGTGCCCGCGCTGCACGCGTGCATGAGCCTGACCGGCAAGTCGGTCAGCTACCAGGAAGGCCTGCCTTATCTCGGCGAAGGTTTCGAGATCAAGCCTGAACCGGGCAGCGAGGGCTACGGCGAACTGACCGCAATCGACGTGAACACCGGCAAGAAGCTGTGGAGCCACTGGACGAAGAAGCCGTGGAACGGCGGCGTCGCGACCACCGCGAGCGGCCTCGCGTTCAGCGGCTCGCTCGACGGTCACCTGTACGCATTCGATACGGCAACCGGCAAGGTGCTCTGGGAAAGCCCGCAGCTCGCGAGCGGCATCATCTCGCAGCCGTCGGTGTATGAGGTCGACGGCAAGGAATACGTAGCCGTGCTCGCCGGCTACGGCGGCGCGAACCCGATCTGGGGCGGCCCGATGGCCGACATC
Organism: Burkholderia sp. Ac-20353; assembly: GCF_017104785.1. Classification (NCBI taxonomy): domain Bacteria; kingdom Pseudomonadati; phylum Pseudomonadota; class Betaproteobacteria; order Burkholderiales; family Burkholderiaceae; genus Burkholderia; species Burkholderia sp. Ac-20353. The sequence continues at coordinate 4,810 of NZ_JAAGPL010000277.1, forward strand.
GCGAAGGACGTTCCGCGCGGCGGCACCCTGTACGTCTTCGCGCTCGACTGATCGGGCTCGCGCCCCGGTCGCGCCCGCATGCGCCCGATGCGGGCGCGACACCCCAACCGCTTCAACCGGACACACGATCATGAATACTCGCCTCACTCCCCTCACTGTCGCCAGTCTGCTCGCCGTGGGCGTGGCGCTTGCACCGGCATCCGCGTCGGCCGGCGTACGCATCTGCACGCTGCCCGGCAGCCCGACCACGGCGCTCGACCAGTCCATCGCACGCGAAGTGTTCCGCACCGCAGGCGTCGCCGCATCGTTGAACAAACGCGGCGTCGACGACGATGGCGGCGACGACGGCATCTCCGCCAGCGAACTGCGGAAATCGCTCGAACGCGACTGCGATGTGATCGCCGGCTTCCCGCGCTCGGAGATCGCCGATGCGTCGGGATCCAGAATGAGTTTCTCGCAGGGCTATCTGCGCTCCGGCTATGTCATCGTTTCGCTGCGCGATCCGCATGCACCGTCCGGCGCCAAGGAAGCGATCGCGGCCACGTATGGGAGCCCTTCGCAGTTGATCGCCGCGCAACAGGCCAACGCCCGCTTCGTTCTCGAAAACACGAGCGAGAAAACGATCGCCGCGCTCGCCGACGGCCGCGCGCAGCGCGCGATCGTCTGGTATCCGAGCGTCGTCGCGTATCAGCGCGCGCACCCGCAACAGCGCTTCCAGATCGCGGCGACGTCGTCGCCGTACTCGGAATGGCAGCTTTCGTTCGCATTCGGACCGGGCAAGGAAGCGTTGCAGAAGCGTATCGACGCGACGTTGTCCCGGATGAGCGACAACGGCCGTCTCGCTGCGCTCACGCGCGGCTGGACCCTCCCGGCGGCGGTCGCGCACACGGCCGGCACGCGCGCGCCCGGCCAGTTCCTCGACGGCGCGGTCGCATCCGCCCAACAGCAGCCGGCGAAGGGCGGCTTCATCAAGGTGTCGACCAATGAAGGCAACGCCGTACCATCGTTCGACCAGGCGCAGGTGCAGCATGGCAAGACGATCTATGCGGACGCCTGTGCGAAATGCCACGGCGACCAGCTCGAGGGCAATACCGCGCCCGCGCTGAGCGGGGAAGCCTTCGCGCCCGAAGGCAAGTCGCATATCACCGTCGGCGGGGTGTACCAGTACATGACGAACAACATGCCGGCCGATCGCCCCGGCAAGATGACACCCCAGGAATACGAGGATCTGATGGCGTTCCTGCTTTACTCGAACGGCTACGACACGTCGAAGACCAAGCTGACGACCGATATCGCCAACGCGTCGAAGGCGCCGCTCATCGCCGGACCGCGCAAGTAGATTCCCGCCGCTTCGCAGCATCTTCGCCGCCTCTTCGTTTTGGTCTACTCGCCGCGCCGGGAAGCATTTCCGGCGCGCGTGACAGCCTTTCTCTTTTCATTTCATTCAGGAAAACGACATGATCTCCCGCAATCGCAGAACGTTCATCATTCAGACGGCCGGCCTGTGCGTCACGCTCGCAGCCGGAACCCGTGCATTCGCGGCCGCATCGCTCGTCGACGAAAACGACGCGACCGCGAAGTCGCTCGGCTACCGCGCGAATGCAACGACCGTCGACACAGGCAAGTTTCCGAAGTACCAGGCGGGCCAGACGTGCGCGAATTGCCGCTTCTACAAGGGTGCCGCAGGCGAATCCTCCGGCACGTGCCCGATGTTCGCGGGCAAGGCCGTTGCCGCTGAAGGCTGGTGCAACGTCTATGCGAAGCGTGCTTGATCGCGCACATGCGAGCGCGCCGCGCTGCGGCGCGGACGCCGAACGTGCGGAGCATCTGCATGCGCTGATCGCGCTGGGCATCGATCGCGGCTACGTGACGCGCGGCGAGATCGTCGATGCGTTGCCAGACGATGCGGCCGAAGGCACGGATTTCGACGCCACCGCGGCGATGCTCCGCGAGCTCGGCATCGACGTGCGCGAGCATGTCGACTCGCACACCGCGTGGACGCTCGATCGTCATTTCGCGCAAGCGACGGAGGTGACGCCACCGCTTGCCGATGCGTCGGCGCGGCTCGCGGCCGCCGACCTGCTGGCGGGCCGCACGAACGATCCTGTCCGGATCTATTTGCGGGAAATGAGCGCGACACCGCTGCTCGAGCGCGCAGAGGAGATCGTGCTCGCGCTCCAACTAGAAAGCGGTCGCGCCGCGTGCATCGACGCGCTGAGCCGCGATCCGGCCGCGCTCGACGCGATCGCGTCGATCGCCGGCGACATCCGCGCGGGAAAGGCGGCAGCTTCGGTCTACGTGACGGGGTTCGTCGATTGCGCTGAAACGCACGCCGAATCGCTCACGGATTCGCTTGCAGGACCGCCTGCGGATTCGCTCATGGGACCGCCAGCGGTATCGCCCGCGGATTCGCCCGGGAACGAAACCACGTCCGATTCGGAGACGGAATCACCGGCGCAGGAAGGCGAAGCCGAGCGCGCGCTGGACAGTCCGGCGTGGCGCAATGCCGTCGTCGAAGCGCTCGACCGCGCCGGCGCGCTTGCATCGGCGATGCATCACGCGTTGCGCGCCGACGGCTTCGCTTCGGCCGCCTACCGGTCACTGATGCGCGAGGCCGCTGCGCTGACCGGCAGGATCCGCTTCACCGCGCGCGCAATCGAACGCATCGGCAGCACGATTTGCGAGCGCGCGACGCAAGCACGCAAGTTCGAAAAACGCATCGTCGAAACGTTGGCCGAATCGGGCATGCGTGCCGATACGCCGCGTCGCGTTCTGTTCACACCCTGCGACGACGTTCGCGCATGGCTCCAGGAATGTATCGCCGTGCATCCCGGATGCGGCACTGCCCTCGCCCGCCGCGCACCGGCGCTGATCGAAGCACGAACCGCGCTTACGCATCTCGCCAGCGAGTCGATCCTGCCGCTCGATATCACGCTCGCGATCGACGCGCGCCTGTCACGCATCGATCGCGCGATGCAGCCCGCGAGAAAGAAACTGTTCCAGAGCAATCTGCGGCTCGTCGTGTCGATCGCCAAACGGTATCCCGATCGCGGATTGCAGCTTCTCGACCTGATCCAGGAAGGCAATATCGGCCTGATGAAGGCCGTCGATCGCTACGACCACCGGCGCGGCTTCAAATTCGCGACGTATGCGACCTGGTGGGTCCGGCAGGCGATCACGCATGCGATCGCCGATCAGGGCCGCACGATACGCGTGCCCACGCATACGGTCGACGCGATCAACAAGCTGTCGCGCATCAAGCGCGACCATGCACGGCACGCGGGCGACCCCGCGCCGCCTGCCGAGCTGGCCGCGCGGATGGGGCTGCCGGTCGCGAAGGTGCTCGACCTGCTGGCGATCGTCAAGGAGCCCGTGTCGACCGACGTGCCCGTATCGCCGGAGGGCGACATGACGCTCGGCGACGTCGTGCCGGACAGCGCGATGCCGTCGCCGGAAGACGCGGCCAGCGCGGCGCAACTGCGCGACGCGATGGCGGCGGAGATCGACCGGCTGCCGGCCCGCGAAGCGACGATCCTGCGGCTGCGTTACGGGATCGGCGCGGACGACGGGTATTCGCTGCGCGACATCGGCCGCCAGCTGAACCTGTCGGCCGAGCGCGTGCGGCAGATCGAGGCATCGGCGCTCGAGCGCATCCGCGCATCCGACACGCTGCCAGGCCTCCGGTCGTTCATCGGATGACAACGGAGCCGGCCGTTCCGCCTGTTGATGCCTGCAACAGCGACTGATGCGTTTCGGCGCAGTGTCACAGTGCATTGCACGCCGTTGCCTGTCTCGTCTGGCTATCCTCACGTCGATTCGCATTCCTCTGTTTTTTATTTGCATGATGCCGGCTGCGCGGCCGCTGAGCCGGGCCGCGCGCCGCCAGCCCTGCTCGGGCGGGCGTCGCCGTTTGCGATCGACCGCTTCCGCAGGCGCCCGCGCGGTACAAGAAACCGCTTGCGGAGATCACAAGCGTCGGTCATCGCGCAACTGGCATGCAAGTTGCCTTTTGTCCTGCCACAGCTTCACCGCACGATTTTCATGGAGACCCCAGTGACCGCCCTCGTATCGATCCTTCACGAACACCGGACTTTCGATCCGCCCGCCGACTTGCGCGCCCGCGCGGCCATTTCCGGCATCGAAGCCTATCGCGCGCTCGCCGCCGAGGCCGAAAGCGATTACGAAGGATTCTGGGCGCGTCTCGCGCGCGAAACGCTCGCGTGGCACAAGCCGTTCACGAACGTGCTCGACGAAACCGACGCACCGT
>NZ_JAAGPL010000278.1:0-9126 GCF_017104785.1 Burkholderia sp. Ac-20353
GCGCCGGCCGCCCGGCCCGCGCCGGTCGCGACCGCCAGCGCGACCGGCACGCCGGCCGCACGATAACGCGGAGCGCGACCCATGTCAGCCTCATCCCCCGCTTCCACGCACGCCGGCAGTTCGCTGTCGGCCTGGTACGCCGCGTTCGGCGACTGGGCGCGCACCGACGGTGCCGCGTGGCTCTACCTCGCCAAGGCGCTGCTCGCCGCGTTCATCTCGGTGGGCGTGTCGATGCGGCTCGACCTGCCGGCACCGAAGACGGCGATGACCACGGTGTTCATCGTGATGCAGCCGCAAAGCGGCGCCGTGCTCGCGAAGAGTTTCTACCGCGTGGCCGGCACGATCTTCGGGCTCATCGCAACGCTCACGTTCGTCGGGCTGTTCCCGCAGCAGCCGCAACTGTTCCTGCTGTCCATCGCGCTGTGGATCGCGCTGTGCACGGCCGGCGCCGCACGCAACCGCAACTTCCGCAGCTACGGCTTCCTGCTCGCCGGCTATACGACCGCGCTGATCGGCCTGCCCGCGTCGCAACACCCGGACACCGCCTTCATGAGCGCGATGACGCGCGTTTCCGAGGTCATCGTCGGGATCGTGTCGGCCGGTGTCGTCAGCGCGCTCGTGTTTCCGCAGTACACGGGCGAGCAGATGCGCACGACGGTGCGCAAGCGTTTCGGGAGTTTCGTCGACTACGTCGCGTCGGCGCTGTCCGGCCAGCTCGACCGCACGCACATCGAAACCATTCATACCCGCTTCGTCGCCGACGTGGTCGGCTTCGAGGCCGCGCGCAGCATGGCGGTATTCGAGAACCCCGACACGCGCATGCGCAGCGGCCGACTCGCGCGGCTGAACAGCGAGTTCATGAGCGCATCGAGCCGTTTCCACGCGCTGCACCAGCTGATGAACCGGCTGCACGCGGCCGGCGCGCACGCTGCGATCAATGCGATCGAGCCGTATTTCCGCGAAATCGCGCCGCTGCTCACGCGCAACGGCGAACCCGTGCGCACGTCGGCCGACGCCGAGCACGCGGCCGAGCAACTGCTCGCGTGGTGCGACTCGCTGCCGCGCCGCATCCGCGCGACGCGGGCGGAACTCGAAACGCAGCCGGATTTCCCGCTGCTCGACTTCGACACGGCCGCCGAGCTGCTGTACCGCTTCATCACCGATCTGCAAGAGTATGCGGCGACCTATGCGTCGCTCGCGACCGCGACGCACGAGCGCGAACGCTGGATCGAGCGCTACGAGCCGCGCACCAACCTGACGGCCGCGCTGATCGCGGGCATCCGCACCGCGACCGTGATCCTCGTGCTCGGCGGGTTCTGGATCGAGACCGCATGGCCAAGCGGCGTCACGCTGGTGCTGACGGCGGCGGCGACCTGCGCGCTCGCGTCGTCGACGCCGCGCCCGACCGCGATGTCCGCGCAAATGGCCGTCGGCACGGCCCTCGCGGTCTGCACGGGGTTCCTGCTGATGTTCGGGATCTACCCGCGGATCGACGGCTTCGTCCTGCTGTGCGTAGCGCTCGCGCCGCTGCTCGCGATCGGCATCTACATGACGCTGAAGCCGAAGTTCGCGGGCTACGGGATGGGCTACCTGATCTTCTTCTGCTTCCTGGCCGGCCCGGACAGCGTCACGCACTACGACCCGAGCGGCTTCATGAACGACGCGCTCGCGCTCGTGCTGTCGATGCTCGTGTCGGCGATCGCGTTCGCGGTGCTGTTCCCGCCGACCGCGCCGTGGCTGAAGAAGCGCCTGTTCGCGGACCTGCGCCACCAGGCCGTCGCGGCCTGCCACGCACGCCTCGCCGGCCTGCGCACGCGCTTCGAGAGCGGCGCGCGCGACCTGATGCACCAGGCGCACGTGATCTCGGCCGACCAGCCGGACGCGCAGCGCGACGCGCTGCGCTGGATGTTCGCCGTGCTCGAGACGGGCAACGCGGCGATCGACCTGCGCGACGAGCTCGCGACGCTGCCGCCCGACCCGCGCTACGCGGCCACGATGCCGTGGCGCCGCGCGATCGAGACGATGCGCACCGCGCTCGCCGCGCTGTTCTCGAAGCCGTCCGCGGACCGCTTCGACGCGACGCTCGCCGCGACCGAGGCCGCGATCGACGCGACCCGGCAGGCGCTCGTCGCGTTCGCGCCGCCGCGCGACGAACGCCACCAGCTGCAGCGGATCCTGAGCCACCTGCATTTCGTGCGCACCGCGCTGCTCGATCAGGAATCGCCGCTCGCGTCGCTGAATCGCGACCGCGCTGCGCGCCCCCAACAAGGAACCTTGTCATGATGCCGCGTGAAATCGCCATTCTCGATGCCTACATGCCCACGGTCGTGCTGATGTTCGTCGTCGGCGCACTGGGCACGTGGGCAGTCGACCGCCTGCTCGCCTACACCGGGCTCTACCGTCTCGTCTGGCACCCGTCGCTGTTCCGGGCCTGCCTCCTCGTCTGCATCTGCGGCGGACTGAGTCTCGCCGTTTACCGTTGATATAGAACAATCATGATCCTGCGCAAACTCTTCGGCTTCGTCGCGACAGCCGTCATCCTCATCATCGCGATACTGATCGGGCGCTCGCTCTGGGTGCACTACATGGACGATCCATGGACCCGCGACGGACGCGTGCGCGCCGAGATCGTCAACGTCGCGCCGGACGTGTCGGGCGCGATCGTCGAGCTGCCCGTGCACGACAACCAGCTCGTGAAGAAAGGCGACCTGATCATGCAGATCGACCCGTCGCATTACCAGATCGCGGTCGAGCAGGCCCAGGCCGCCGTCGCCGCCCGCCGCGCGGAACTGCAGATGCGGCGCGACGACGCGGCCCGCCGCGCGGACCTCGATGCGCTCGTCGTGTCGAAGGAAAACCGCGAGAACGCCGCGCACAGCGCATCGAGCGCCGATGCGCAGTACCAGCAGGCAATCGCCGCGCTCGACGCCGCGAAGCTCAATCTCGAGCGCACGCGCGTCGTCGCACCGGTCGACGGCTACATCACGAACCTGCAGACGTTCAACGGCAACTACGCGACCGCCGGCCAGGCCAAGCTCGCGATCGTCGACAGCCACTCGTTCTGGGTCTACGGCTATTTCGAGGAAACCAAGCTGCCGCGCGTGAAGGTCGGCGCGCCGGCCGAGATGCGGCTGATGAGCGGCGGCGTGCTGAAGGGCCACGTCGAGAGCATCTCGCGCGGCATCTACGACCGCGACAATCCGCAAAGCCGCGATCTCGTCGCCGACGTGAACCCGACCTTCAACTGGGTGCGCCTCGCGCAGCGCGTGCCGGTGCGGATCAGGATCGACGAGGTGCCGGACGGCGTGCTGCTGTCGGCCGGCACGACGTGCACGGTCGTCATCGATCCGGACAACAAGCAGAAGAAGTCGTAACGACGACGGTCATGCGCGCAGCCGCGGCGGACGGTGGACCCTCCGCGCGGCTGCGTCACTCCCAGAAGAACCGGTAAGGCAGGAACGGCGACGGGCCGACCCCATACTCCGCCAGCATGTTGCGCAGCCGCAGCGCGAAGCCGATCGCGCCGAGCACGACGAGCGCCACGATCGCCCAGCGCCGGTTCACGTTCGGCACGCGCAGCAGCGGCACGAAGTGGCAGCCCATCGCGAACAGCACGAGCCACTGGAAGCGCAGGCCCGCGTAGCTGATGCGCGCGAGCACGAAGCTCGCGATCTCGCACGCGAACAGGAACACGAGCGTGCGCGGCATGCGTCCGAGCAAGGCCCAGCCCGCACCGAGCACCAGCAGCGCGAGCAGCAGCGGCGCCGCCCCCGACATCTGCGCGGGCGGTGTAAACGCCGCATAGGTGCCGAACTTGATCATCAGTTCCTTGTGACGCGCGGCGAACGTCACGATGCCGATCGCGGCCATCAGGCCGACATAGCGCATCGCGCGTATCCGCCGGATCTGCAGCAGCGTGACGAGCAGCACCGCCGAGATATGCATGCCGGTCCCCGCGACCGCCAGCGCGATCGACGCGCCGTGCCTGCGCCGGTCCCACGCGTCGGATGCGATCTTCGCGACGCAGAACGCGAGCCCGTAACGCAGCCCGTTCATCGCCATGTCGTAGAAGAACAGCGGAAATATCAGCGTGGCAAACACGAGCGCGTCGCCGTCGCTCCGTCCGAACGCGACGATGCACGCGATCACGACCAGCAGCGTGACGATCGCGACCGTGATGCGCGGGTCGTGCCCGACCCATTCGAGCGCACGGACGAGCCAGGCGAACCCCGGCTCGAGCGTGCGCACAGTCTTGACCGGATTGCCGGTCCAGATGCCCTCGATGATGTCGAGATACGACGCCGTGTCGGTGCCCGTCGCGCCGCGCAGCATCGCCATCACCGCGGCCGGTGCAATGCCGGCCGCCAGCCATCGCCAGCCGGCGACACGCATCCGGGTGCCGGCCGCGGCCGCCGCAAGCATGCACAGGTATCCCGTCAGATAAGCGATCATCGTTATGTCGATCGACCCGCTCGTCGCGCGTGCCCGTTGCGGCACACTGCGCATCGCAGGTCCTGGCCCCCAATCCATGTCGACGCGCATTTTAAGAGATCGCGCGCGCCGTGGCTGCCGGGTTTTGTCCCTGATCGACAAGATTGACGCTATTGAACGATACCGCGCGGGCGCGACGGGCACCGCCCCGCGCCGCGCCCGTCAGGCCGCGTACCGGAAGCGCCCGACCAGTGCCTTGAGCGACTGCGCCTGCTCGTCGAGCGCGCGTGCGGCCGCCGCCGCCTGCTCGACCAGTGCCGCATTCTGCTGGGTGCCGTCATCCATCTGCGTGACCGCGCGGCCGATCTCGTCGATGCCCGCGCTTTGCTCGCTCGACGCGGCCGAGATTTCACCCATGATGTCGGTCACGCGCTTCACCGCGCGCACCACGTCGTCCATCGTGCGCCCGGCGTCGTGCGCAAGCGCCGCGCCGTTCGCGACGCGCTCGACCGATGCGCCGATCAGCGACCGGATTTCCTTCGCCGCGGTCGCCGCGCGCTGCGCGAGCAAGCGCACCTCGCCGGCAACCACCGAGAAGCCGCGCCCCTGCTCGCCGGCGCGCGCCGCCTCGACGGCCGCATTCAGCGCGAGGATGTTGGTCTGGAACGCGATGCCCTCGATCACGCCGATGATGTCGCGGATGCTCTTCGCGCTGTCGTCGATCTCGCTCATCGTCGCGACCACCCGGCCGACGACTTCGCCGCCCGCTTCCGCGACCGCCGACGCGTTCGCCGCGAGCGCACTCGCCTGCCGCGCGTTCTCCGCGTTCTGGCGCACGGTCGACGTCAGTTGCTCCATGCTGGCCGCGGTCCGCTCGAGCGCGACCGCCTGCTGCTCGGTGCGCTGCGACAGGTCGAGGTTGCCCATCGAAATCTCGCCGGACGCGGCCGCGATGGCCTCGGCGCTGACGGCGATCTCGCCGACGGTCGACGCGAGCCCCGCCTGCATCTCGGACAGCGCGCGGACCATGCTGTCGCGGTCGTGCTTGCCAAGCGCGATCGGCCGCGTCAGGTCGCCGCGCGCGATGTCCGCCGCGATCGCCTTCGCATACGCGGGCTCGCCGCCGAGCTGCGCGACGAGGCGGCGCACGACGCGCTCGGCAACCACGAACGCAAGCACGAACAGCGCGGCGGTCATCGCGGCGATCAACGCGATCGACGACGAGAAGATCGTTGCGGACGCATCGAGCGTCGCCTTCGACTTGGCACCGCGCGTCTTCACGAGATCGGCGACGAGCTTCTCGAGCTTGCCGGTCTCGACGAGCAGCGACACGTCCTGCGTGCCGACCTGCCAGTTCATCTGCGACAGGTCGAGCGGCTGCGCGCGCACGAGCGTCACGAAATCGCGCAGATGGCCGCTCCACGTGCCGACCGCCGACGTGAACGCGCGCAGCCGCGTCGAATCGTCCGCGTCCGCCGGATCCGCGTAGCGCTGCAGCGTGCCGAGCGCGCGGCCGATCGACGCGAGTCCCGCGTCGATCTCCGCGCCGAGTTCGTCGCGTTCCTTTGTGGTCGTCGCGGTCAGCAGCGACTTCTGCGCGCGGCTCGCGCGCAGCAACTCGGCCCGGACCTCTTCCGCCGCGCGGCTCGCAACATGCCCCTGCTCGTAGACCGACGCGATCGAGCCGTTCAGCCGGTTGATCTGCGCGAGCGAAAACACGCCGATCGCGAGCGTGCCGGCCAGCAGCACCGCGAACGCGGCGCGCAGCGTCGCCTTGACGCTCCAGGGTTGGCGTGCGCGCGTGGCGGCGCGCGCGGCGCCGCCGTCCGTCACGACCGCCGAAGCGCCCGGCTGCGGGCGCAGTGAAGCTGCTTTCATCGATATGTCCCCGTGTTGTTCACGCCGCCGGAAAGATCGGTTCCGGCGTCATCCGCTGGCTGCCGTGCCCGCGCGTCCGGCCCGGCGCGGTTCGGCATGTTGTTATGGTGATTGCGTCAGTTCTACGGCGGCCGGCCGCTTTACTTGAGTCCGGTAAAACGCGCATCCGGCACGACGCCGCGCGCTGAGGCTTCGGCAGCGCGCCGCCAGCGTTATAGCCGGCCAAAAAGTCGGGCAAATATCGATTTGCGGTGACGACGGCCGATTTGCAGCAGCGATGGCCGATTCGCGACAAAACTTGGCCGGACATTCGTGATGCGCCACATTACACTCCTTTGACGCCGCAACGATTCCAGCGCGCCGTTTCACAAGAGCGCACCCCAACCTCTACTCGCTCAACTCACATGGAAACCAGCCTCGACACGCGTGCCGCCAGCCAGGCCACGAAGGCCACCGCCCAACCGCCCGTCTCCGCGCCCACCGCCCCCGCGGCCCGCATCGCGTACCCGGTGCTCGGCGCGATCAGCTTCTCGCACATGCTCAACGACATGATCCAGTCGTTGATCCTCGCGATCTATCCGATGCTCAAGAGCCAGTTCGCGCTGTCGTTCGCGCAGATCGGGCTGATCACACTCGTCTACCAGATCACCGCGTCGCTGCTGCAGCCGGTGGTCGGCCTCTATACGGACAAGCGCCCGCAGCCGTACTCGCTGCCGATCGGGATGGGCTTCACGCTGGCGGGGCTGCTGCTGATGTCGGTCGCACCGAGCTTCCCGGTGCTGCTCGCGGCCGCGGCGCTGGTCGGCTGCGGGTCGTCGGTGTTCCATCCGGAATCGTCACGCGTCGCGCGGATGGCGTCGGGCGGCCAGCACGGGCTCGCGCAGTCGGTGTTCCAGGTCGGCGGCAACGCGGGCTCCGCACTCGGGCCGCTGCTCGCCGCGCTCGTGGTGATTCCGCACGGCCAGCACAGCATCGCTTGGTTCTCGGCGGCCGCGCTCGTCGCGATGGTCGTGCTCACGCAGATCGGCCACTGGTACAAGAAACATCCGTCGGTCCGGAAGAAGGCCGCGCACGCGGCGCACGCGACGCTGTCGCGCGGCCGCGTGATGGCCGCGATGAGCGTGCTGGTGCTGCTCGTGTTCTCGAAGTACTTCTATCTCGCGAGCATCAACAGCTATTTCACGTTCTACCTGATCGACAAGTTCCACCTGTCGGTGCAGGCCGCGCAGTTCCACCTGTTCGTGTTTCTCGCGGCCGTGGCCGCCGGCACGCTGATCGGCGGGCCGGTCGGCGACCGCATCGGCCGCAAGTACGTGATCTGGGTGTCGATCCTCGGCGTCGCGCCGTTCACGCTGCTGCTGCCGTACGCGAACCTGTTCTGGACCAGCGTGCTGAGCGTGATCATCGGTGTCGTGCTCGCGTCGGCATTCGCGGCGATCCTCGTCTACGCGACGGAACTGATGCCCGGCAAGGTCGGCACGGTCGCCGGGCTGTTCTTCGGCTTCGCGTTCGGGCTCGGCGGCGTCGGCGCCGCGGTGCTCGGCCAGCTCGCCGACGCGACGAGCATCACGTTCGTCTACAAGGTGTGCGCGTTCCTGCCGCTCATCGGCGTGCTGACGGTGTTTCTGCCGGATCTCGAAGGAAGCCGGCGCGCGAAGAACGCGTGATGTGAGATGCGCTGCCCCGGCGCGCGACGATGCGCGCCGGGGTCATGCTCGTGAACGTACGAAGAATACGACGGCGTGGTACGACAGCGGGAACGACGACGGCGGCGCTCAGGCCGCCGTCGCCGCATGCAGCTTCAGGAAACGCTTCAGGATGCCGGACGAATAGGTGCCCGCGATCGCCGACAGGAAGTGCGAGAACGACTGGGTTGCGTGATCGTCGGCGGTGTCCGAGATCGTGCGCACGAGCGCAAACGGCACGTCGTGTTCGGCGCACACCTGCGCGATCGCGGCGCCTTCCATCTCGACTGCCAGCGCATCGGGCAGCGCGTCGCGCAACGCGATGACTTCGCGCTCGCTCGACACGAAGCGATCGCCGCTGATCACGAGCCCGCTGCGCATCTGCGCGCCGGCCAGCCGGAAGCGCTCGGCGAGCACGCCGCCCTCCTCGGCGATGAATTGCGCACACGCGTCCTTCAGCCGGGCCGTCAGCCCCGGATCGGTCTCGAAATGCGTGATGCCGAGCAGCGGCACCTCGTAGCGCGGGAAGAGCGGCGACGCGTCGAGATCGTGCTGCATCAGCGTGTCCGCGACGACGACGTCGCCGACTCGCACCGCATGCGCGACACCGCCGGCGACGCCGGTAAACACGATCCCCGCGACGCCGAACACATGGATCAGCGCGCTGACTGTCGCGGCGGCCGCGACCTTGCCGATCCGTGCGAGCGTGACGACACACGCGGCGCCGTGCACGGTGCCGAGATGATAGTCGCGGCGGCCGAACGTGATCGTCTTGACCACGCCCTCCGCACGCATTTCGGCGATCAGGTCGCCGAGTTCCTCGGGCAGCGCGGCGAGAATGCCGAGCGGCCGGGTGGACATTGCAGAACTCATGTATGCGCTCATTCAACCGCCTGCAGTTTAGCGACCGCGAGTGCGAGCCATTTCTCGCCGTGCCGCTTGAATTTCACCTGGGCCTTCGCATCCGCGCCGCTGCCTTCGAGCGCGGTGACGGTGCCTTCGCCGAACTTGTTGTGGAACACCTGCTGGCCAACGCGGAAACCGCTGCCGGCCGCGCGCTGCTGGTCCGCGAACGCGGGCAGCGGCGCCGACACGGCCGCGTCGACGATCTGCTCGCGCCCGGCGCCCGGCC
>NZ_JAAGPL010000279.1:0-8890 GCF_017104785.1 Burkholderia sp. Ac-20353
ACCGCGCCCGCGGCAGCCCGCGCGGCAATCGAAGCGGCGGGCGCGAGCGCCGGCGTCGCGGTCACGCGAATCGGTACAATATGCGCGTTGTCCGCGCCGTCGGAACGGCCCGCGATCGCGTGGCGCGACGCAGCCGGCGCGCCCCTCGCCCTCACGTTGCACGGTTTCGACCACTTCCATGCAGACTGACCCGACGCCCCCGCGCGCCGCGGCCGGCGCCGGCGCCGGCTCCACGCAGAACAAGAACGCGCCGCAGCGCGCGACCGCGCGCTTCATGCTGTCGCACCCGGCGCACATCCTGTCGCTCGGGTTCGGCAGCGGGCTCGCGCCGCTGTTGCCCGGCACGTTCGGCTCGCTGTTCGGCTGGCTGGCGTTCGTCGCGCTGAACAATTACCTGACGGTGCCCGAATGGTGGGGGCTGATCGCGGCCGGTTTCATCGCCGGCGTCTGGTCCACCGGCTTCACCGCGAAGCGGCTCGGCAATGCCGACCCGGGTGCGGTCGTCTGGGACGAGATCGTCGCGATCTGGATCGTGATGCTGTTCGTCACGCCGGCGACGTTCGTCGGCCAGCTGTGGGCGTTCGTCGTATTCCGCTGCTTCGACATGCTGAAGCTGCCCCCGATCCGCCATGTCGAGCGCCGCCTGGCAGGCGGCCTCGGCATCATGGTCGACGACCTGATCGCCGCGTTCATGACGCTGCTCGTGATCGCGCTGTGGCGGTCGTTCGTCGGCTGACGCCTTTCCGACTCCTGTTCACCCTTTCGCATGGCAACCGATTCCGTCGTCCACCAGCTTGCGATCCGCGCAGGCAACCAGTTGCGTGACGGGCACCTGATGCTCGCCACCGCCGAATCCTGCACCGGCGGGATGATCGCCGCCGCGATCACCGACATCTCCGGCAGCAGCCAGTGGTTCGAACGCGGCTTCGTCACGTATTCGAACCAGGCCAAGAGCGAGATGATCGGCGTGCCGGCCGAACTGATCGACAAGCACGGCGCCGTCAGCGAGCCGGTCGCGCGCGCGATGGCCGAAGGCGCATTGCGCAACAGCCGCGCGCAGGTGTCGCTCGCGGTCACCGGCATTGCCGGGCCGGCCGGCGGCAGCGAGAAGAAGCCGGTCGGCACCGTGTCGTTCGCGTGGAGCAACCGGCTGCATACCGACGCCGAAACACTCGTGTTCAAGGGCGATCGCGAGCAGATCCGCACGCAGGCCGCCGTGCATGCGCTGCGCGGGCTGCTGAAGCTGCTCGAAGAACGCGAGGGCTGACGCGCACCAGGGCAAGCAGCGCAAGCGCCGCCGGCCCGCGGACGCGGGCGCGGGGCCGTCCGGAACCAGGCCGCCCGTGCGGGCCATCCGGAACCAGGCCGCCCGTGCGGGCGGCCGGCCCCGCTCAACGATGCGCGTTGATCGCGTCGCGGGTCTTCTGCGCGGCGAGCGCCGCGGCTTCCGCGAAATCCTCGTCCTTGCTCGCGTACAGGATCGCGCGCGACGAGTTGATCATCATCCCGGTGCCGTCGGCCGTGCGGCCCGCGCGGACGGTCGCCTGCACGTCGCCGCCCTGCGCGCCTATGCCCGGAATCAGCAGCGGCATGTCGCCGACGATCCCGCGCACGACTTCGATCTCGTGCGGGAACGTCGCGCCGACGACGAGGCTGAGCTGGCCGCTCTTCGCGTTCCACTTGTTCGCGGCGAGATCGGCGACCACCTGGTACAGCGGCCGGCCCGGATGGCCGGACCCGTTCGTCTCGAGGAACTGCAGGTCCGAGCCGCCCGGGTTAGACGTGCGGCACAGCACGATCACGCCCTTGCCTTCGTGCTCGAAATACGGCTCGACCGAATCGAAACCCATGTACGGGTTCACGGTCACCGCGTCCGCGCGGTAGCGCTCGAACGCTTCGCGCGCGTACTGCTCGGCGGTGCTGCCGATGTCGCCGCGCTTCGCGTCGAGGATCACCGGCAGGCCCGGATGCTGCAGGTGGATGTGCGCGATCAGCCGCTCGAGCTGGTCCTCCGCGCGATGCGCGGCGAAGTACGCGATCTGCGGCTTGAACGCGCTCGCGAACTCGGCGGTTGCGTCGACGATCTGCCGGCAGAATTCGAAGATCGCATCGGGCTGGCCGTCGAACTGCACGGGAAAGCGCGACGGCTCGGGATCGAGGCCGACGCACAGCAGCGAATTCGTGCGCTGCCACGCGGCGCGCAGCGATTCAATGAAAGTAAGCGGGGTAGACATGGCGGGGACTCGCGGCAAACCGTTGTTAGACCGCATATTTTACCCGCGTCGCCGGCCGCTTTCGCGCGCGCGCGTCATCACCACATGACACGCCACATGTCACCGCCGCATGTCGCCTCGCATCTTGCCGCGCACGACGCTACGCTCGACGGTAAACGCGAAGCGCCGCGCGAGGCGCTCGCCCGGCGCGAGCAGCGTCATCCCGTGCGCGGCCCCGCCGCCCGGCAGGTTCACCGCATTGATCGGATGATCGACCGGCTCGAAGCAGAAGAAATCCTCGCCCGGCGGTGTGTACAGCACGTACGCATCGACATCGGCGGCGACGGTCAGCGTGATCCCGCGGCGCGGCCAGCTCACCGTCGCATGGCCGCCCCAGCCCGTGAACGCATGGTTCACGAGCCCGGCCGGCAGCGGATACGCGACGCCGAACTGCCATGCAGGCGGCACGCTCACGTGCCGCACCGGCAGGAAGTCGGCGCCCGACAGCCACAACCCGCCGGCCGCGGCCGCGAGCTCGGTCGCATCGTCGCGCACGAGGAACGGATGCACGCCGAGCCCGAACGGCAGCCGCGCACGACCGGCATTCTCGACCGTCAGCGCAATCGACAGCGTCGCGTCGTCGAGCTGGTAGGTCTGCGTCGCGCGAAACGCGTACGGGGTGCCGTGACTGTGGTCGAGCGACAGCCGCAACGACGTGGCGCTCGCGTCGTCGACGCGCCAGTGCGCGAGCCAGCCGTCGCCATGGATCGGCAGCGGCTCGTCGCGGCGGTTGCGCGGCACCGCGACGCTGCGGCCGTCGCATTCGAAACGCGCGCCGCCGATCCGGTTCGAATACGGCAGCAGCGGATAGCACGCGAGCTCGTTCGGATCGGTCGCCGTCTCCGGGTGCTCGCAGCGGCGGAACACCGGTGTCGGCACGCCGCCGTCGCCACGCCAGTCGAAGCGCGCGATGCCGCCACCGAGGTGCGGCAGAACATCGAGCCGCAGCGCCGCACTCGGCAGCGTGATCGCCGCAGCATGCGACGCGCCGACGCCCTGCGCGTACGCGGCGGTCTGCGGGCCGGCGCTGACCGGCTGCGCGGCGGCGGCGACGCGCGCGCGGCGCGATTGAGTCGTCGAAGTCGGTTCGCGCAGGAACGTGACGGTCATGAGGGGCTCCTTCGTCGAAAAATCGGTTCGGGTGGCGGGCGGGTTGCTCGGCCGGTCACGCCCAGCCGCCGTCGACGATCACATCCTGCGCGGTGATCATCCGGCTGTCGTCCGCCGCGAGGAACAGCGCCATCCGCGCGAGATCGGCGGGCAGCAGCTCGGCATCGATGCACTGGCCGGCCTTGATCGCCGCGCGCCCCGCGTCGTCGAGCCAGAGCCGGCGCTGCTTGTCGGTCATCACCCAGCCCGGCACGAGCGAATTGACGCGGATTCCGAACGGGCCGAGATCGCGTGCGAGGCCGCGCGTGAGGCCCTGCACGGCCGCCTTCGCGGTCACGTACACGGGATAGCCGCCGTTCTTCAGCATCCAGCTGATCGAGCCGAGGTTGATGATCGCGCCGCCGCCCCGCTGCTTCATGTCGTCGATCACGGCCTGCGCGGCGAAGAACTGGTGGCGCAGGTTCACCGCGATGCCCGCGTCGAACGATTCGGGCGTCACGTCGCCGATCGCGTGGCGCACGTCGTTCGCCGCATTGTTGACGAGCACCGCGATCGCGCCGATCCGCGCACGGATCGCGTCGATCGCGTGACGCAGCGCGGCAATGTCGGTCAGGTCGCATTCGATGAAGAGCGGTGCATGACGCGCATGCGCGAGACGTTCGGCGAGCGCGCGGCCCGCCGCGGCGTCGAGATCGACGAATGCGACGCGCGCGTCTTGCGCGACGAAATGCTCGACGAACGCGGCACCGATGCCGGTCGCGCCGCCGGTGATCAGCACCGCGCGGTCGGCGAGGCTCGGATAGCGCGCGTAGTGTGCATCGCGTGCATCGGGTGTAGTCGTGTCGGTAGTCATGCCGGTCGCCTCCAGGGGATCAGTCGCGTCCGCCGCGGTTCTTCAGCTGGTCGAGCAGCACGGCCGCGAGCAGGATCGCGCCGCGCACGAGGTACTGGTAGAACGCGTCGATGTTCAGCAGGTTCATCACGTTCTCGACGGTGCCCATGATCAGCACGCCGATCACGACGCCGGAGATCGTCGCGCGGCCGCCCAGCAGCGACACGCCGCCGAGCACGCACGCGGAGATCACGTTCAGCTCGAAGCCCTGCGCGGCATTCGGCTGGCCCGACGTGATGCGCGACGCGAGGATCACGCCCGCGAGCGCGGTCACCGCGCCCTGGATCAGGAAGATATACACGCGCGTGCGCTCGACGTTGATCCCCGCGAGCCGCGACGCCTCGGGGTTGCCGCCGATCGCGAGCGTGTTGCGGCCGTAGACGGTCTGGTTCAGCAGCACGCCGAACACGATGAAGCACAGCAGCGTGACCCAGATCGGCAGCGAGATGCCGAACATCGTCAGCCCGCCCAACGCGATGAACGTATCGGACGACACGCCGACCGCCTGCCCCTTCGACACGATGAAGCCGAGCCCGCGCACGATCTCCATCGTCGCGAGCGTCGTGATCAGCGCGTTGATGCGCAGGTACGCGATCACCGCGCCGTTGACGAAGCCGATCGCCGCGCCGGCCGCGACCGCCGCGACGATCGCGATGAACGTGTTGCCGGTCGCGTTGAGCACCATTGCGCACAGCACGCCCGAGAACGCGATGGTCGAGCCGATCGACAGGTCGAAGTCGCGCGACGCAAGACAGAACATCATCGTGCACGCGACCATCCCGATCTGCGAGATCGACAGCGCGAGGCCGAGCATGTTGTCGATCGAGAAGAAGTGATCGACGGTCAGCGACATCGTGACGAACATCACCGCGAAGATCGCGATCAGGCTGTACTCGGCGAGCTGCTGCCACCATTTCTGACGGTCGTTCTGCTGTGGTGCCAGCGCGTCGGCGGCCGGCTTCACGGCGGCGCCGGCGAGGTTTTCTCTCACTTGCATGGTCATGTCTCCTGCTCCTGCATCGCGCGGCGCAGCGGCCGCGCGGGATCGAAATCAAGGTCGTTGTGGATTCAGGCCGCCTGCGCGGCGCTCGACTGCGGCAGCGCGAGGTTCAACACCGCATGCTCGTTCGCCTGCGCGCGCGGCAGCTCGCCCGCGATGCTCCCTTCGCGCATCACGACGATGCGGTCGGACACGCCGAGCACTTCCGGCAGTTCCGACGACACCATCACGATCGCGCAGCCGCGCTCCGCAAGCCGGTAGATCACGTCGTAGATCTCGTGCTTCGCGCCGACGTCGATGCCGCGGGTCGGCTCGTCGAGGATCACGACCTTCAGGTCGGGCTCCGCGAGCCAGCGCGACAGGATCGCCTTCTGCTGGTTGCCGCCCGACAGGAAGCGGATCTTCTGCCGGCGGCTCGGTGTCTTGATCTTCAGCCGCTGGATGAAGCGGTCGGCCGTTTCGTTCTCGGTCTTGCGGTCGATGAACAGGCCCGCGCGCAACGAATGCCGGCGGCAGCTGATGTTGATGTTCTCCGCGACCGACGCCATCGCGATGATCCCCTCCTCCTTGCGGTCCTCCGGGCACAGCACGATGCCGTGGCGGATCGCATCGCCGGTGCGCTTCACATCGATGCGCGCGCCGTCGAGCGCGAGCGTGCCCGCGCGCTTGCGATCGGCGCCGTACACGAGCCGCATCAGCTCGCTGCGCCCCGCGCCGACGAGCCCGAAGAAGCCGACGATCTCGCCCGCGCGCACCGCGAAGCTCGCCGGCTCGCGCAGCGCGTCGCCTTCGATCCCGTCGACCGACAGGCGCACGTCGCCGAGCGCGCGCGGCGCGTAGTGATAGATGTCGGCGATCTCGCGGCCGACCATCTCCGCGACCAGACGCTCGCGCGGCACGTCGGCGAGCGATGCGTGCGACGCGATCCGGCGGCCGTCGCGGAAGATCGTGCACGCGTCGCACAGCCGGTAGATCTCGTCCATCCGGTGCGAGATGTAGATCAGCGCGCGGCCGTCGGCGCGCAGGTCGTCGACGAGCTTGAACAGCACCTCGGTCTCGCGGTGCGACAGCGAGCTCGTCGGCTCGTCGAGCGCAATCACGCGCGCGTTGCGCATCAGCGCCTTGCAGATCTCGACCATCTGCCGCTGCGCGATCGACAGCCGGCCGAGCTTCGCATCGGGATCCAGATCGACGCCCATCGCGGCGAGCCGCTCGCGCACGTAGCGCTTCGCGTCGCCCTTCCTCACCCAGCCGAACGCATTCGGCAGGCGGCCGAGCAGCAGGTTCTCCACGACCGTCAGGTCGGGCACGTACTGCAGCTCCTGGTGAATCACCGCGATGCCGGCCGCGATCGACGCGGCCGCACTCGCGAAATGCACGGGCCGGCCGTCGACCAGCACGCTGCCCGCATCGGGCTGATATTCGCCGCCGAGAATCTTCAGCAGCGTCGACTTGCCCGCGCCGTTCTCGCCCATCAGGCCGTGCACCTCGCCCGCATGCACGTCGAACGAAATGCCGTCGAGTGCGCGCACGCCGGGAAACACCTTGCCGATATTGTCAAAACGCAGTGCCGCTGACACTTCGCCTCTCCAGTTACGATCGATCGACCGTCGGCCGCCGCAGCATGCGGCAGCCGAGCGGGACGGTTACTTCGACGCGAGCCCCATCTCGTCGCGCACCTTGCCGACGTTGTCGCGCGTCGCGAGCATGCCGGTCGTCAGCGTGAGCGGCGGCGGCGCCTTGCCCTGCGTGATCCACGCGTACATCAGGTCCGAGGTTTCCTCGCCGTGGCGTTTCGGGCTGATGATCACGGTGCCGAAGAAGCCGGTTGGCTGCGGCTTCTTGAACTCGCTCAGCGCCGAGTCGGAGCCGCCGATGCCGATGCCGACCATGTCGGCCACCTTGAAGCCGCGCCCTTCGGCCGCACGCACCGCGCCGAGCACCGCTTCGTCGTTCAGGCCGTACGCGACCCAGTGCTTGAACTGCGGATTCTTCGTGAGCGCGATGTTCGCGGCGTTGAATGCGTTCTCGGTGTCGGTCTTCGCCTGCGGCGCGGCGATCACGTTCGCCTTCGGGAAGCCCGCGGCGACGAGCGCGTCGGTCGCGCCACTCGTGCGGTCATGCGCGGTCGGCAGCTGCTCGAAGGTGATGTCGATCGCACCGACCTCGTTCATGTTCCAGCCGCGCCTCTTGATCTCGGCCGCGATGCCGTCGCCGACCTGCTTGCCGATGTTGTACGCGGAAATCCCCATGTGCGGCACCGCGTCGAGCGGCTTGCCGGCGCCGTCGACGAGGCGGTCGTCGACCGTCATCATCTTCAGGCTGTGCGACTTCGCCTTCGCGACGATGCCCGGCCCGAGCTTCACGTCAGGCGTGCAGATGATGAAGCCCTGCACCTTCTGCGCGGCGAGGTTGTCGATCGCGCTCATCACCTTCTCGCCGGACGGTGCACCGATCTTCACGAGCGTGAAGCCCTTGTCTTTTGCGGCAATCTCCGCGAACTTCCACTCGTCCTGGAACCACGGCTCCTCCGGCTGCTTCACGAGAAAGCCGATCTTGACCGGGTCGGCCGCGTGCGCAAGCGGGTTGCCCATCAACACCGCGGTCGCGGCGGCCAGCGTGACGAACGTTCTGCGTTTCATCTCCAGTGTCTCCTTGTCTTCATCGATCGGAATACGGCCGCTTACTTGTATCGACGCAGCGCGCACGCGGCCATCTCGCGCTGCGGTCTTTCGATTCGGTCCTTCGGGTCCTGCAAGCCCTTCGAGTCCTTCAGTCGTGGTACAGCGCCGCGCGCCCGCCATCGACGGTGATGCAGGTCGCGTTGATGAACGGCGCCTCGTCCGACGCGAGGAAGACGGCCGTCATCGCCACTTCCTCCGGCTTGCCAATCCGCTTCATCGGCTGCAGCGCGAGCGTGTCGTCCCGCGCGGCAGCCGGATCCGGCTGCGCGTCCCACCAGTCGCGCGTGAGCTGCGTGTCGATGTAGCCCGGCGCGATCGCGTTCACACGCACGTTGCGCGCCGCATATTCGATCCCGAGCGCGCGCGTAAGGCCGAGCACGCCGTGCTTCGCGACCGGGTACGGAAAGCAGCCGGGGATGATCCGGAATGCGTGCGTCGACGCGATGTTCACGATGCTGCCGCGCCCACGTTCCACCATGCCCGGCAATGCCGCTCGGCAGCCGTGCCACACGCCGTCGAGATCGACCGCGAAGCAGCGCCGCCAGTCGTCGTCGGTCATCGTCAGCGGATCGCAGAACACGTTGACGCCCGCGTTGTTGACGAGCACGTCGAGCGGCCCGAACGTCGCCTCGGTCTGAGCGAGCGCGTCGCGCACCGATTCCTGATCGGCGACATCCGCATACACCGGCAGCACGCGCGCGCCGTCGAGCTCATGCGCAATTGCGTCCGCGCTCGCGCGTGCCTGCGGCAGATCGAGATCGACGAGCGCGACCGCCGCACCTTCGCGCGCAAACGCGTGCGCAATCGACGCGCCGATCCCGCGGCCCGCGCCCGTCACCATCGCGACCTTGCCCGCGAGGCGCCCCATCATGCGGCTCCGCCGCGCGCCGCACGCAGGCCGGCCTGGAACGCGCGCGCGGCGGAGCCGCAT
>NZ_JAAGPL010000280.1:0-8763 GCF_017104785.1 Burkholderia sp. Ac-20353
TGTCATGCCGCGCGGCTGCGCGCGCCGCTCGAGGATTCCGCGCACGGCGCGCTCAGGCTGGCGCTGGCTGCGGCCCGGGGCGGTTGACCGGCGAAGGCGCGGCGCGGGCGTCGCGTCATAAGAGTGGGTTGGGAGTAGGTTCGGAGTGGGTTGGGGGCAGGTTGGGCGTGGATTGGCGGCGAACTGGCGGTGAGCTGGCGGGCGGATGCTGATGCGAGGCCGGTGGGGCTCGATTAGCGCGGCCGTCCCGAAAGCCCTGAACCTGACAACCACCCGACGCGCGCCGGCGCACGACGCTAGAATGGCGGTTCCGCAGAGCCATCTGCGCCCCATCGCGCCTACTCCCGTCCCATGTACAAAGTCATCGCCACCGATCTCGACGGCACGCTGCTGAACAGCAATCACCAGCTCGACCCGTACACGATCGAGACCGTCCGCCGTCTCGATCGCGACGGCCTGCAGTTCGTCATCGCGACAGGGCGCCACTACGCGGACGTCGCGGGCATCCGCGACGTGCTTGGCATCCGCCCGTACCTGATCACGTCGAACGGCGCGCGCGTGCATGCGCCGGACGATACGACGATCCACGCGCAGGACATCGATCCCGAGATCGTCCGTTGCCTCGTGCAGCCGGAAGTCGCGGGCACGCACGGCCGGGTGATCGTCAACCTGTTCGCCGATCGCCACTGGCTGATCGACCGCGATGCGCCGCACCTGCTCGATTTCCACCAGGATTCGGGCTTCCGCTACGACGTGATCGACATGGCCGCGCATGCCGGAGCGGACATCGCGAAGGTGCTGTACATCGGTGATCCGGCAGACCTGGCGGGCGTCTCCGAGCGGTTGCACGCGCAATTTGGCGACCGGCTGTACGTCACGTACTCGCTGCCCGACTGCCTCGAAGTGATGGCGGCGAACGTGTCGAAGGGCCGTGCGCTGCGCTCGGTGCTCGGGCGGCTCGGCGTCGAGACCGGCCACTGCATCGCGTTCGGCGACAACATGAACGATATCGACCTGCTCGAAACCGCCGGTCACGCGTACATGATGAACAACGCGAATCCGGACCTGATCGCCCGCCTGCCGCATATCCCGCGGATCGGCAACAACTTCGACGCGGGTGTTGCGCGGCACCTGCGCACGCTGTTCGCGCTCGAAGGCGACGCCGTCGCGCGCTGAATGAAAAACGGGCGCCGACGGCGCCCGTTGAAACTGCCTGCCTCGCTTTTGTTCGACAGCGTGAGGCTCGCTGCTCCTGCTCGCTTGACCCCGTGGCGTTTTATTCGCTTGTGCGAGCGGATGCATTCGGCAGCAGGCCGGGGGCGTCATCGCGCCCTGCGACCAGCGGATAGATGACCCCGGCGATCACCGCGCCGATCAGCGGCGCAAGCCAGAACAGCCAGAGCT
Source organism: Burkholderia sp. Ac-20353 (assembly GCF_017104785.1). NCBI lineage: Bacteria > Pseudomonadati > Pseudomonadota > Betaproteobacteria > Burkholderiales > Burkholderiaceae > Burkholderia > Burkholderia sp. Ac-20353. The sequence continues at coordinate 1,405 of NZ_JAAGPL010000280.1, forward strand.
GCCCGATTGCTTCGCCACCGACGAACAGCGCCGGGCCGGTCGAGCGAGCGGGGTTCACCGACGTGTTCGTGACCGGGATCGAAATCAGGTGGATCAGCGTCAGGCACAGGCCGATCGCGATCGGCGCGAAGCCGGCCGGCGCACGCTTGTCGGTCGCGCCGAGGATCACGAACAGGAAGAACGCGGTCATCACGACTTCGCAGATGAACGCCGCGCCGAGTGCGTAGTGGCCGGGCGAGCGCTCGCCGAAGCCGTTCGTCGCGAAGCCGCTGCCGACGACGTCGAAGCCGGGCTTGCCGGTCGCGATCAAATACAGCACGAACGCGCCGATCGTTGCGCCGACGACTTGCGCGACGATGTACGGCACGAGGTCACGCGCCGGGAAGCGGCCGGCGACCGTCAGGCCGACGCTCACCGCCGGATTCAGATGGCAGCCCGAAACATGGCCGATCGCGAATGCCATCGTCAGCACGGTCAGGCCGAATGCCAGCGCCACGCCGGCGAAGCCGATCCCAAGACCCGGAAAGGCCGCCGCCAGCACGGCGCTGCCGCACCCGCCAAGCACCAGCCAGAACGTGCCGAATACCTCTGCAGCAAGCCGCTGAGAAAGGTTCATGAAGCGATCCCGTAGGAAGTGAAGTGGAAGACGGGCGGACGGATCAGCATTTACACCGCCCGCGGAATTGGTCTGGATTATAGGAAATGAATCAGGGAACCGAGGGTCAACGATTGTTAAATTTCAATGCCGGCCGAACGGCTTTATTAGAATAAGTCCGCATTCACGATATAGTCGTATTCGGCTAAAAATACGATCATTAATTTCAACGGATACGGTGGCAGTGCGGATTGCGTAACGGATGCATTGTGTCTAGGCTGGAATCGCCGGGGCCGCATCATGAAACAGGGAGCCAAAAATGTCTCAATACGCGAAACTCAAGGCGCAGATCGCCGATTTGCAGGCTCAGGCCGATGAAGTGCGTCGTCAGGAAGTCGAAGCCGTGATCGCGGACGTCCAGCGGATGATCGCCGAATACGGATTAACCGCCCAGGATCTCGGGTTTGCCGAGCGCGCGCGGCGCGGGCGTCCGCCGAAAAAGGCGCCGCTGCCCGCGAAATACCGCGATCCGAAGTCGGGCGCCACCTGGAGTGGCCGCGGCAAGCCGCCGAATTGGATCGTCGGCAAAAACCGCGACCGCTTTCTGATCGAATAAGCGCTGGGTCAAAAGCGAAAGAGCCGCATCGACGATGCGGCTCTTTCGTTGCTCTTTCGTGACTCTTCCGTGGCTTGTTTGTGGCGTGTTTGTCGCGCGTTTGTATTACGCGCCGATTTCGGCGCGCTTTCGGTTGGGAATTTGCGGTCCGAATGCGGTCCGATTGCGAACCGATTTCGCGCGCATTTCCGGCGTCAGCCGCCCGCGACCCGGCGCAATGCGGGCTGCTTCGTCGCCGCGCAAAGGTTTTCGTAGGTCTCGACATAGCGTTGCGCCATCGCTTTCGCGGTGAAGCGGGTATCGAAGCGCGCGCGGATCGCATCGCGCGACAGGCTGTCGATCCGGTGCAGCGCGCCGACCGCGCCCTGCACGTCCTCGACGATGAAGCCCGTCACGCCGTCCTCGATCACTTCCGGCACCGAGCCGCGGTTGAACGCGACGACCGGCGTGCCGCACGCCATCGCCTCGATCATCACGAGGCCGAACGGCTCGGGCCAGTCGATCGGGAACAGCAGCGCCTTCGCGCCGGACAGGAACGCGGGCTTCTGCGCCTCGTTGATCTCGCCGATGAACTCGACGTGCGCCTCGCCGAGCAGCGGCTCGATCACTTCCTTGAAATAGTCGGCGTCGGCCTTGTCGACCTTCGCGGCAATCTTGAGCGGCAGCCCGCTTTGCGCGGCGATCCGGATTGCGGTGTCGACACGCTTCTCCGGGCAGATCCGGCCGAGGAACGCAAGGTATTCGGGCTTGACGTCCGGCTGCGGCGCGAGCAGCGAGTCGGGCAGCCCGTGATACACGGTGCCGGCCCACGCGGCCTGCGGCAGCGGCTTGCGCTGGTTGTTCGAGATCGACACGACGGGCGCGTCGGGGAACGCGTCGAACACCGGCTGCAGCTCGGGCAGGTCGAGCCGCCCGTGCAGCGTCGTCACATAAGGCGTGTCGAGGCGCGACATCAGCGGGAACGGCAGGTAGTCGAGGTGGAAGTGCAGCACGTCGTATTCGTGCGCGACGCGCGCCACCTGCTCGAGCAGGCGCATATGGGGCGCCATCGCATCGCGAATCGACGGATCGAGCCGCAGTGCGCGCGGCCACGCGGCCTCGAGGCGGGCGGACGTGACCGAGTCGCCGCTGGCGAACAGCGTGACGTCGTGGCCGAGCTCGACGAGCGCTTCGGTGAGGTAGGACACGACACGCTCGGTGCCGCCGTAGAGTTTCGGCGGGACGGCTTCGTAAAGCGGCGCGATCTGGGCAATACGCATGTGGCGATCTCCTGTGTCGATCGAGGCTGGCGCTTGAGCGCTGGCTCCGATCCCGTACGAGGTTGCATGAGTGGCGGAACTCGCCGAAGCACGCGTGACGCGGTGCGTGGCCGGGCATCAGGCGGGGGGCCGGACGCCGGACGGCAAGCGGGAGGGCGGCCGGCACGCGTCGCGCCACCGCCCATTGGAGTCCATTATCGGGATCGGCCTGCGGGGTTCGAGTGTTTTTTCAAACGCTTAAGGCTTGTTACACGCTGAAACGCGTGAAATCCCCGATAAAAAGGGTGTGGTCACAAAAAACGCGATGACAGCGATGATTGTTGCGCGTGCGTGAAAATCCACTATAATTTTTACCGATCAACGCGCTGACAGCCCCGTCTGTCGGCCTTTCGCGACATACAGTCGCGTCCCGCCCATTCCATTTCCTTTCGCTCCCTTTCAAATTCCCTTGTCGGAAAAATTCCTACACGGTTTACAGACAATTCCTGCATGGCGCGCGCCACTTTGCCGATACCGGCACAAATCCCGTTTGGCCAAAATCCCGGTGTAAGACTATAAACGTGCCGATTCCGCGAGCCACAAGCCGCCGATTCGAGCAAACGTTTTCATAACACTAATGGCCAAGGCTCTAACGGGGTAAACATGAGCGCTACAAGCGAAATGCTCGGTGAGATCAAAGAGGTAAACCTGTCGTACCTCCTGCTCGCGCAGCGCCTGCTGCGCGAGGACAAAGCGATGGGCATGTTCCGCATGGGAATTTCCGAGGAACTGGCCGATGTGCTCGGCAACCTGACGCTCGCGCAGACCGTGAAGCTCGCGGCGTCGAACCAGATGCTGTGCCGCTTCCGTTTCGACGATCACGCACTGCTGTCGTCGCTGGCCGACAAGGGCCGCAGCGCCGTCGTCTCGCACGCCCATTCGGCGATCCTGATGGCCGGCCAGCCGGTCGAAAGCATCCGCTGACCGTCCCGCCCCCGCGTTCGTCCCGGCGTGCATGCGCCGGGGTACCCGTGCGCAGGCGATTCCCATCGAAGCAATCCGAAGCGGACGGCTCATATATGGCTACAAAAAGCGTCGTGGTCGAGGTGAAGGAAATCACCCTCGCCATCGAACTGATCGAACTGGGCGCCCGGCTGCAGTTGCTGGAGGCGGAGACGAGCCTGTCGCGGGACCGTCTGATCAAGCTGTACAAGGAACTGAAGGGCGTGTCGCCGCCGAAGGGGATGCTGCCGTTCTCGACCGACTGGTTCATGACGTGGCAGCCGAACATCCATTCGTCGCTGTTCTACAACATCTACCGGTTCATGCAGGACCACGGCCGCTGCGAGCCGATCCAGTCGATCGTGAAGGCGTACCGGCTCTATCTGGAGCACGTGAACCTGTCCGGCGACGAGGCGGCATTGAGCCTCACGCGTGCATGGACGCTCGTGCGCTTCTTCGATTCGGGGATGCTGCAGCTGACCCCGTGCACGCGCTGCGGTGGCCATTTCGTCGCGCATGCGCATGATCCGCATCAAGGTTTCGTCTGCGGCCTGTGCCAGCCGCCGTCGCGCGCCGGCAAGACCCGCAAGGCGGCCGCCGCGCAGGCCGGACAGGCGGCGCTCGCCGTCTGAGCCCCGCCGGGCGGGGCCAGAGCGACTGCACCCGGCCGTACCCCGCGGCGGCACCCCGCGGCTGCATCGGCGCCGCGAGCGCGCATCATCGGCCGCGGATTGCTGGTAAACACGGCCCGGACGCCGCCGCGCGACCGCCAAAGTTTTCCTGCCGACTGCCGTAAACCACTTAACGGCGGTCTCCCCGCCGGTCACTCGTGAGGGACAGGCAGTGCTGATTATCGTGGGAACACTCGTGACGATTTTGTCCGTCTTCGGCGGTTATGCGCTGGCAGGCGGGCATCTGGGCGCATTGATCCAGCCGATCGAAATTCTGATGATCGTCGGCGCGGGTGTGGGTGCGTTCATCCTCGGTAACGGCATGAAGACCATCAAGGCCACCATGCGCGTGCTGCCGACGCTCTTCAAGGGCTCGAAGTACACCAAGGACGTCTACATGGAGCTGATGGGGCTTCTGTACGTGCTGCTCGCGAAGGCCCGCAAGGAAGGCACGCTGACGCTCGAGGCCGACATCGACGATCCGGACAAGAGCCCGATCTTCACGCAGTACCCGAAGATCCTGGCCGATCGCCACATCGTCGAATTCCTGACCGATTACCTGCGGCTGATGGTCGGCGGCAACATGAACGCGTTCGAGATCGAAAGCCTGATGGACGAGGAGATCGAGACGCATCACGCGGAAGGCGAAGGCCCCGCGCACGCGCTGATGCGCGTCGGCGACGCGATGCCGGCGTTCGGGATCGTCGCGGCCGTGATGGGCGTCGTGCACACGATGGCGTCCGCCGACAAGCCGCCCGCGGTGCTCGGCGCGATGATCGCGCAGGCGCTGGTCGGCACGTTCCTCGGCATCCTGCTGTCGTACGGACTGATCGGCCCGCTCGCAAGCCTCGCGGAGCAGCGCGTTGCCGAGTCGACGAAGATGTTCCAGTGCATCAAGGTGACGATCCTCGCGAGCCTGAACGGCTACGCGCCGGCGATCGCGGTCGAGTTCGGCCGCAAGGTGCTGTTCTCGACCGAGCGGCCGTCGTTCGCCGAGCTCGAAGAGCACGTGCGCCGCGTGAAGGCGAAGTGACGCGGAGCGCCCGATGAGCAAGAGCAAGGATCGCGCAATCGTCGTCAAGCGGGTGGCCCCGGCGAAGAAGGGCCACCACGGCGGCGCCTGGAAGCTCGCGTATGCGGACTTCATGACCGCGATGATGGCGTTCTTCCTGTTGATGTGGCTGCTGAGCTCGGTGACGCCGGTGCAGCTCAAGGGGATCGCCGAGTACTTCAACACGCCGCTGCAGGCCGCGCTGTTCGGCAGCGGCGACCGCAGCTCGCAGGATTCGAGCATCGTCAACGGCGGCGGGCGCGACATCTCGAGCGTCGACGCCGGCTCGACGCGCCGCACCGACGGCTCGACGAGCCTCGCGGACCGCGTCGCGAAAAAGAGCGAAGAGGACGCACAGGCGCAGGCGCAAGGCGCGATCGAGCGCCGTGAGCAGGTGCGTCTGCACGACCTGCAGATCAAGCTGATGGCCGCGATCGAGGCCAACCCGACGCTGCGCCAGTTCAAGCAGCAGATCCGCATCGACTCGACGCTGATGGGGCTGCGCATCGAGATCGTCGATACCCAGAAGCGGCCGATGTTCGCGATGTCGAGCGATCACGTCGAGCCGTACATGCGCGACATCCTGCGCGAGATCGGCAAGACGCTGAACGACGTGCCGAACCGCATCATCGTCCAGGGCCATACCGACGCGGTGGCATATGCGGGCGGCGAAGGCGGCTACAGCAACTGGGAGCTGTCGGCCGACCGCGCGAACGCGTCGCGCCGCGAGCTGATCGCGGGCGGCATGGACGAGGCGAAAGTGCTGCGCGTGCTCGGCCTCGCGTCGACGCAGAACCTGAACAAGGCCGATCCGCTCGATCCGGAGAACCGCCGGATCAGCGTGATCGTGCTGAATCGCAAATCCGAAGAGGCGCTGATGCGCGACGACGCGACGACCACCACGTTGTCGGCCGACGCCGCGGGCTCGAAGCAGCTCGCGCAGCAGCTCGCCCCCCCGGCGGCGGCAGGCGTGCGACCGGCGCTGGCCGGCGTCGCCGCGTCCGCGCCGAGACATTGAGGCTCCCGAGACAGACATGATCCGAACCATTCTTGCCATCGACGACTCCGCGACCATGCGTGCGCTCCTGCAGGCGACGCTTGCGCAGGCCGGCTACGACGTGACGGTTGCGCCGGACGGCGAAGCCGGCTTCGACATGGCAGCCGCCGTTGCATACGACCTTGTGCTGACCGACCAGAACATGCCGCGCAAGAGCGGCCTCGAGGTGATCGCGGCGCTGCGCGCGCTCACTGCGTATGCGGACACGCCGATCCTCGTGCTGACGACCGAGGGCAGCGACGCATTCAAGGCTGCCGCGCGCGATGCGGGCGCGACCGGCTGGATCGAGAAGCCGATCGATCCGGCGGTGCTGGTCGAGCTGGTCGCGTCGCTGTCCACGCCTGCCGAATCCTGACTTGAACGCGACGACCTTATCCGGTGACCCGGCATGACTCTCGACATCACTCAGTTCTACCAGACGTTTTTTGACGAGGCGGACGAGCTGCTCGCGCAGATGGAGCAGCTGTTGCTGAACCTCGACGTCGACGCGCCCGATCCCGAGGATCTGGCCGCGATCTTCCGCGCCGCGCACTCGATCAAGGGCGGTGCGGCGACGTTCGGCTTCTCGGCGCTCACCGACACGACGCACATCCTCGAATCGCTGCTCGACCGCGCGCGCAACCACGAGCTGACGCTGACGAAGGAGATGGTCGACGCGTTCCTCGAAACCAAGGACGTGCTGTCCGACCAGCTCGTCGACTATCGCGCGAGCGCGGAACCCGACGCGGCTGCCGCCGCGGCGATCTGCGCGAAGCTCGAGCGGCTGAAGGCCGCGAGCGGTGAGCCGGCGGCTGCTGCAGCTGCAGCACCCGCTGCACCTGCAGCGCCAGCCGCAAGCGCGCCGGCTGTTGCACCGGCTGCTGCATCGACTGCTGCATCGACCGCGGCACCGGCCGACCCGAGCGTGCCCGACCACGTCGTCGAGCAGGCGTTCGAGGCCGCGCATCCGGTCGCCGCACCGTCCGCCGCTGCATCGGCCGACGCCGGCGGTCCGCACCTGAAGATCACGCTGACCGGCGTCGACGTGAAGGACCAGGCGCTCCTCACCGAGGAGCTCGGCAATCTCGGCCGGATCGTCGGTCGCCAGGAAGCGGGCGGCGCGCTGACGCTGTGGCTCGAATCCGACGTG
>NZ_JAAGPL010000281.1:0-8572 GCF_017104785.1 Burkholderia sp. Ac-20353
TGCCGCCGCCGCGCCGCTGCGCCAGTGCGCGTGCGCGCGATGCGGCACGCTCAACGACGCGCAGGCACGATTCTGCACGCAATGCGGCGCCGCGCAGCAAAGCGCCGCGTGCCGCCGGTGTCACGCAGCGCTGGCCGCTGGCGTGCGCTTCTGTCCGGCGTGCGGCACGCACACGGGCTAGCGTCTGCTTTTGCCGGCAACGCGCGTTGCGTCGTCGACTCGCTTTCTCCGTCAGGCGGCCGGCGCAAGTCCGCCATCGGCACCTGACCGGGTCCGAAACGCGTCAGCGCAGCGGCAGGTGGATTTCGGTACGCAGGTCGGCCGGCGCCGCGTCCATCGGCGTGTTCAGGTACAGCTCGAACGGCGGCGCGTCGGCCGCCTCGCGGCCCGAGTCGCGCAGCCACTCGCCGTACAGCCACTGATACGTGGCGTTCAGGTCCGCATAGGGCCCCATGTGCAGCAGCACCGCATAGTCGCCGCCCGGCACGGTCACACGCTCGACGGGCGCCGTCGGCTCGACGTCCGGCGCGCCGTCGGCCGGCACGAAGCACGCTTTCGCGCGCAGTTGCGCTTCGGGTGTGGTGTCCGGATCGTCGAAGAAGATGCCGAGCATCTTCGTGCCGGCCCCGAACAGCCCGTGTTGCGCGACCCAGCCGCCGAGCTGCGCGAATGCGTCGCTGACTTTCATGTACGACCCCGTATGGCCGACCGCGTAGCCTTGCAGCGTCGGCAGGCGGCGGATCGACACTTCATGCTTGAACATGTCTTCTTCTCCATTCTGGAACGGTTGGATCGGGCGATGCCGAAGTCAAGGTAGCACGTCCCGCGTGGGTGAATCTGCCGAGTTACATAGTGCCGGCGTCACGCAAAATGGATCAAACCCCATTTCTTTTTTGAAATGGGGTCCCGTCCTTGCCGAACGTTGTCTAAAGTTAAAGACGGTGAAATCGGCTCAAGCCGTCATTTTTCCGGGTTAAGTTGCACGGGCGGGATAGCGCGTCATTTCGAAGTACGCAGGTAGTTCGTCGATCTTCAATCGCAACGCCACGTTTTCGGGAGAGAAGAAATGGATGCATCCAGCTTCATCACAACGCTGCAGACTACGCTAGGGGGGTACCTGCCGAAGATCGCCGGCGCGATCGGCATCCTGGTGATCGGCTGGCTGATCGCCGTCGTCGTGCGGGCCGGCACGCTGCGCCTGCTCGGTGCGCTGAAAGTCGATCAGCGGATCACCGACAGCACGGGGCAAGGCGCGTACGTCGAGCGGATCATCGCCGGCGGCCTGTTCTGGCTCGTGCTGCTCGTCACCGCGGTGGGCATCTTCAACGTGCTCAACCTGTATGCGGTGTCGAACCCGTTCTCGCTGCTCGTCACCCATATCGTCAACTACCTGCCGAACCTGATCGGCGGCGCGGCGCTCACGCTGATCGCGTGGCTGATCGCGTCGCTGTTGCGCAGCCTCGCGAACCGCTCGCTGAAAGCCTGCAAGGTCGACGACAAGCTGACCGAAAGCGCGGGCATGCAGCCGATGAGCGGCTATCTCGGCGACGTGCTGTTCTGGCTGGTAATCCTGATGTTCCTGCCGGCGATCCTGTCCGCGTTCGCGCTGTCGGGGCTGCTGTCGCCGGTGCAGGCGATGGTCGACAAGCTGCTCGCGATCGTGCCGAACCTGTTCGCGGCGGCGGTGATCGGCGTGGTCGGCTGGGTCGTCGCGCGCGTGCTGCGCGGGCTCGTCACGAACCTGCTGATCGCGGCGGGCGCGGACAAGCTCACCGAGCGCCTCGACAGCCCGACGCCCGTGCGCGTGTCGAGCTTCGTCGGCACGGTCGTCTACGTGTTCGTATTCGTGCCGACGCTGATCTCCGCGCTCGACGCGTTGAAGATCGACGCGATCTCGGGCCCCGCGACCAACATGCTGAACCAGTTCCTGTCCGCGGTGCCGGACATCGTCGCCGCGCTCGTGATCGTGCTCGTCACGTTCTACTTCGCGCGCTTCGTCGCGTCACTCGCGCAGAAGCTGCTGGTCGCGGCGGGCGTCGACGGGCTGCCGAAGGTGCTCGGCGTCGAGGCCGTGTTCTCGGGGATGCTGCAGCCGTCGGTGCTGGCCGCGCGGCTGATCGTGTTCTTCGCGATGCTGTTCGCCGCGGTCGAGGCCGCGAACCGGCTCGGCTTCTCGCAGGTGCGCGACGTGGTCACGCTGTTCATCGAGTTCGGCGGCCACGTGCTGATGGGCGGCGTGATCCTCGTGATCGGCTTCTGGCTCGCGGGCCTCGCGCGTCGCGTGATCCAGCAGGCGGACACGCAGCACGGCGTGCTGTTCGCGCGCATCGCGCAGTTCGCGATTCTCGGCCTCGTGTTTGCGATGGGGCTGCGCGCAATGGGCATCGCGAACGAGATCGTGCAGCTCGCGTTCGGCCTCGTGCTCGGCGCGATCGCGGTGGCGGTCGCGCTGTCGTTCGGCCTCGGCGGCCGCGAGGCGGCCGGCAAGCTGCTCGACCGCTGGTTCAACCAGCGCGGCGGCGAGTAAGTGGCCACTGAGTGGCCACTGATTGGCGGGCCGCGCGGCCGTTTCCGTAAGCGAAACGTCAGCGCGGACCTTTGCCGAATTTCGATAACACGTCGTTTAATGACTCACTAGCATCGATTCTCAGTCGTGCAGACCGACCCGGCGGACTTGCCATCGCGGCATGCCGCCGGACGGACACGCGGTCTGGCGCCCTTGAGGAGAAACCGATGAAAGCAGAGTCGAATGGCCGGCCCGCCGCCGGCGGCAAGTCGTCCGGCCAGCCCGCGCTGCAGCAGACGCTCGGGACCTGGCAGCTGTGGGGCATCGCGGTCGGCCTCGTGATTTCCGGCGAGTACTTCGGCTGGAGCTATGGCTGGGCGAGTGCGGGAACGCTGGGCTTCGTGGTCACCGCGCTGTTCGTCGCGGCGATGTATACGACCTTCATCTTCAGCTTTACCGAGCTGACCACGTCGATTCCGCATGCGGGCGGCCCGTTCGCGTATGCGCGCCGCGCGTTCGGCCCGACGGGCGGCTATCTCGCAGGCGCGGCGACGCTCGTCGAATTCGTGTTCGCGCCGCCCGCGATCGCGCTCGCGATCGGTGCGTATCTGCACGTGCAGTTTCCGGGGCTCGAGCCGAAGCACGCGGCGATGGGTGCGTATCTCGTGTTCATGGCGCTGAACATCGTCGGCGTGCAGATCGCCGCGACCTTCGAGCTCGTCGTCACGCTGCTCGCGATCTTCGAGCTGCTGGTGTTCATGGGCGTCGTGTCGCCGGGCTTCGCGTGGAGCAACTTCATGAAGGGCGGCTGGTCCGGCGCCGATCACTTCAGCGTCGGCGCATTCCACGGGATGTTCGCGGCGATCCCGTTCGCGATCTGGTTCTTCCTCGCGATCGAAGGCGTCGCGATGGCGGCCGAGGAAGCGAAGAACCCGAAGCGCTCGATCCCGATCGCGTACGTCGCCGGCATCCTGACGCTCGTTGCGCTCGCGATCGGCGTGATGGTGTTCGCCGGCGGCGCGGGCGACTGGACCAAGCTCGCGAACATCAACGACCCGCTGCCGCAGGCGATGAAGTACATCGTCGGCGCGAACAGCGGCTGGATGCACATGCTCGTGTGGCTCGGCCTGTTCGGCCTCGTCGCGTCGTTCCACGGAATCATCCTCGGCTATTCGCGCCAGATCTTCGCGCTGGCCCGCGAAGGCTACCTGCCCGAATGGCTCGCGAAGGTGCATCCGCGCTTCAAGACGCCTTACCGCGCGATCCTCGCGGGCGGCGTGGTCGGCATCGCGGCGATCTACAGTGACGAGCTGATCCAGTTCGGCGGCCAGACGCTGACCGCGAACATCGTCACGATGTCGGTGTTCGGCGCGATCGTGATGTATATCGTCAGCATGGCTTCGCTGTTCAAGCTGCGCCGCGCGCAGCCGAACATGGCCCGGCCGTTCCGCGCGCCGCTGTATCCGTTCTTCCCGGCATTCGCGATCGCCGCGGCGCTCGTCTGCCTCGGTACGATGGTGTACTTCAACGGGCTGGTCGCGATGGTGTTCGTCGGGTTCCTCGCGCTCGGCTACGCGTACTTCCTCGCGACCCGCGCGCAGCGTGCGGACGCACCGGGCGACGCGCTGCTGGAAGAATGAACGTGAAGGGCCGCTGAACGCACGATGCGGCATCCGGCGCGCCTGCGACAGCGGCGCGCCGTCGGTTTGGCAAGGAGACTCGCAGAATGTCCTACACGGAGACGATCGGTTCGCGCACCTACCGCTTCGCGGACCTGAAGACGCTGCTCGCGAAGGCGAGCCCGCTGCGCTCCGGCGACCAGCTCGCCGGCGTCGCGGCGGCAAGCGAGGAGGAGCGCGTCGCCGCGAAGATCGCGCTCGCGGGCGTGCCGCTCAAGGCGTTCCTGAGCGAAGCGCTGATTCCGTATGAAGACGACGAGGTCACGCGGCTGATCGTCGACGATCACGACGCGCAGGCTTTCGCGGAGATCTCGCACCTGACGGTCGGCGACTTCCGCAACTGGCTGCTGTCGCCCGCGGCCGACGGCGCCGCGCTCGAGCGGATCGCGCCGGGCCTCATGCCGGAGATGGTCGCGGCCGTGTCAAAGCTGATGCGCAACCAGGACCTGATCGCGGCCGCGAGAAAGCGCCGCGTCGTCACGCGTTTTCGCAATACGGTCGGCCTGCCGGGCCGGATGTCGGTGCGGCTGCAGCCGAACCATCCGACCGACGACGTGAAGGGGATCGCCGCGTCGATGCTCGACGGGCTGATGTACGGCTGCGGCGACGCGATGATCGGTATCAATCCGGCGACCGACAGCCTCGCCGCGATCGTGAAGCTGCTCGCGATGATCGACGGGTTTCGCGAGCGCTACCGCGTGCCGACCCAGTCGTGCGTGCTCACGCACGTGACCAACACGATCGCGGCGGTCGAGAAGGGCGCGCCGGTCGATCTCGTGTTCCAGTCGATCGCGGGCACCGAGAAGGCGAACGCGAGCTTCGGGATCTCGCTCGCGCTGCTCGGCGAGGCGCGCGAGGCCGCGCTGTCGCTGAAGCGCGGCACCGTCGGCAACAACCTGATGTATTTCGAGACGGGTCAGGGCAGCGCGCTGTCGGCGAACGCGCATCACGGCGTCGACCAGCAGACCTGCGAGGTGCGCGCGTACGCGGTCGCGCGCAAGTTCGAGCCGTTCCTCGTGAACACGGTGGTCGGGTTCATCGGGCCCGAATACCTGTACGACGGCAAGCAGATCATCCGCGCGGGGCTCGAGGATCACTTCTGCGGGAAGCTGCTCGGCGTGCCGATGGGCTGCGACATCTGCTACACGAACCACGCGGAAGCGGACCAGGACGACATGGACACGCTGCTCACGCTGCTGGGCGCGGCCGGCATCAATTTCATCATGGGGATTCCGGGCGCGGACGACGTGATGCTGAACTACCAGAGCACGTCGTTCCACGACCAGCTGTACGTGCGCGAGGTGCTCGGCCTGCGCCGCGCGCCCGAGTTCGAGGAATGGCTGGAGACGATGGAGATCGCCGACGCGCACGGCGCGCTGCGCGCCGCGTCGGCCCGCGTGCCGCTGCTGGCCGGCGCGAACGACTGGATGGGGCTGTCAGCATGAGCGATGTCGTCGAAAAGAACCCGTGGGGTCAGCTGAAGTCGTTCACGAACGCGCGGATCGCGCTCGGCCGCGCGGGCAACAGCCTGCCGACCGCGCCGCTGCTCGCGTTCAACCTGTCGCACGCGCAGGCGCGCGACGCCGTGCATCAGCCGCTCGACGCCGATGCGTTGCGGCGCGAGATCGAGGCGGCGGGACTGCCGACGCTCGGCGTGCAGAGCGCGGCGCCGGACCGCCAGCACTATCTGCGCCGGCCCGATCTCGGCCGCAAGCTGTCCGACGACAGCCGCGGGCTGCTCGCCGGTTACGGCGCGGCGCTCGACGATGCGCCGGACATCGTGTTCGTGGTCGGTGACGGTCTGTCCGCGTTTGCCGCCGCGAAGCAGGCGTTGCCGCTGTTGCAGGCGGTGCGGCCGCGGCTCGATGCGGACGGCTGGCAGATCGGGCCGGTAGTCGTCGCGCGGCAGGCGCGCGTCGCGCTCGGCGACGAGATCGGCGAGCTGCTGCGCGCGAAGCTCGTCGCGATGCTGATCGGCGAGCGGCCGGGGCTGAGCTCGCCGGACAGTCTCGGCGTTTATCTGACGTGGGCGCCGAAGGTCGGCTGCCACGACGCGCTGCGCAACTGCATCTCGAACGTGCGGCCGGAAGGGCTGCCGTACGACGCGGCCGCGCACAAGCTGCACTACCTGATCACGCATGCGCGCCGGCTCGGGCTGACGGGCGTCGGGCTGAAGGACGACAGCGACGCGCTGCTGCCGGACGTGGAAAAGGACATCGAGCACATCGGCGCGACGTGACGGCGAGGCGCCGCGCACGATGTCCGTCGGCCTTGCGGCGCCGCCTCGCTACTTGAACAGCCGCTCGCACAGAAAATCGACGAACACCCTGAGCTTCGGCGACAGTTGCCGGCTCGACGGCCAGACGATCGAGAACTGCCCGGGCGCGATCCGGTAGTCGTCGAGCACCGTGACGAGCGTGCGTTGCTCGAGCGCGTCGCGCGCGAGGAAGTCGGGCATGTAGCCGATGCCGAGGCTCGCGAGCACCGCGCCGCGCAGCGCCTCCATGTTGTTGCAGGTCATCGCGGTGCGCAGCTTCAGCGGCATGCCGTCGTCGGCTGCGAGCGCCCAGTCCTGCAGCTTGCCCGTGGTCGGGAAGCAGTAGCGCACGCAGTCGTGCGCGTCGAGGTCGCGCGGCGCGCGCGGCGTGCCGGCCCGCGCGAGATACGCGGGCGTTGCGCACAGCACGAACCCGAACGGGCCGAGCCGCCGCGACATCAGGCTCGAATCCGGCAGCGGGCCGCTGCGGATCACCGCGTCGAAGCCGCCTTCGACGACGTCCACCATCCTGTCGTTGAAATCGAGATCCAGCTCGACGTCCGGATAGCGCTGCCGGAACTCGGGCAGCACCGGCAGCAGGAACCGGTAGCCGATCACGGGCAGGCTGACGCGCAGCTTGCCACGTGGCCGCTGCGCGGACTCGGTCACCAGCGCCTGCGCGTCGCGGAAATCCTCGAGGATGCGCTGGCAGCGCTCGTAGAAGTGCCGCCCTTCGTCGGTGAGCGTCACGCGACGCGTCGTGCGGTGGAACAGGCGCACGCCGAGCGACTGTTCGAGCCGCGCGATCGTCTTGCCGACCGCCGACGCCGAGATGCCGAGCGCGCGGCCGGCCGCGACGAAGCTCAGCGTATCCGCGGCGCGGACGAACGCGACGATCCCGTTCAGGTTCTGCATCGATGCTCCGGTCGTGGCGCGGGTCGTTGAGATTCCGGAATTCTAGTCCGCTATATACGGAGTTCGACGTGGTTTTTCGCGGATTGAATCGGAATTATCTTCTTTCGCTCTGACGGCGCGCTCGCGCCGGGCTTTCGAGGAGCGATGATGGATCACACGTTTTCCGCGGCGGCGACGCGCCGCCGCACGTTCGTGCTAACTGCCGTGTGCATGGCCGCCGTTGCGCTGCCGCTCGCCTTTTCCGGCGGCGCGGTCGCGACGCCCGCGATCGGCCGCGACCTGCACGGCGGGACGGTTGCGCTGAACTGGATCACCAACGCGTTCATGCTCGCGTTCGGCAGCTTTCTGATGGCGGCCGGCGCGCTGGCCGACCAGTTCGGCCGCAAGCGCGTGTTCGCGATCGGCGTCGGCGGCTTCACGCTGCTGTCGGTCGCGCTCGCGTTCGCACCGTCGATGCTCGCGGTCGACCTGCTGCGCGCCGCGCAAGGCCTTGCCGCGGCGGCCGCGCTCGCGGGCGGCACCGCGGCGCTCGCGCAGGAGTTCGACGGCGAAGCGCGTACGCGCGCGTTCAGCCTGCTCGGCACGACGTTCGGCATCGGCCTCGCATTCGGGCCCGTGCTCGCCGGCTGCCTGATCGAGCGCTACGGCTGGCGCGCGATCTTCGTGACGGGTGCTGCGGCCGGCGCGCTGTCGCTCGGGTTCGGGCTGCCGCGCATGCAGGAGTCGCGCGACCCGCATGCGACGGGGCTCGACTGGCCCGGCACCGCGGCGTTCACGACCGCGCTGACGCTGGTCACGTTCGGCGTGATCGAGGCGCCGGCGCGCGGCTGGACGAGCCCGCTCGTGATCGGGCTGCTCGTCGGCGCGGTGCTGGGTGCGAGCGCGTTCGTCGCGATCGAGACACGCGTCGCACGGCCGATGCTCGACCTGTCGCTGTTCCGCATTCCGCGCTTCGTCGGCGTACAGGTGCTGCCGGTGTCGACCTGCTGTTGCTATATCGTGCTGCTCGTCGTGCTGCCGCTGCGCTTCATCGGCATCGATGGCTTCAGCGAGATCGGCGCGGGCGGGCTGATGCTCGCGATCTCCGCGCCGATGCTGGTCGTGCCGCTGGTCGCGGCGACGCTCACGCGCTGGCTGTCGGCCGGCGTGATTGCCGGGCTCGGGCTCGTCGTCGCGGCGGCGGGGCTCGTGTGGCTGGGCATTGCGCTGCGGGGC
>NZ_JAAGPL010000282.1:0-8770 GCF_017104785.1 Burkholderia sp. Ac-20353
CACGCGTCGCGGGGCTCGGGCTCGCGCTCGCCGGGCTCGCGCTGATCGTCTGCCGCGGCACCGGCGGCTCGGCCATGCCGGTCGCGGGCATCGCCTGCGCGCTCACCGCGCTCGTCGCGCTGACGGCCGGTGCGCTGCTGCAGAAACGCGTACGCTCGGCGCCCACCGACGTATTGCCGCTGCAGAACGCGATCGGGCTCGCGCTATGCGCGGCGATCCTGCCGTTCCGGCCGATCGCATTCGATACGACCTGGGCGTTCGTGGTGCCGCTGCTGTGGCTCGGCATCGTGATCTCGGTCGTCGCGCAGCTGCTGTTCTATCGCCTGATGCAGCGCGGCGATCTCGTCAACGTGACGAGCCTGTTCTATCTCGTGCCGGTCGTCACCGCGCTGATGGATGCCGTCTGGCTCGGCAACCGTCCCGAGCCGCTCGCGCTCGCCGGCATCGGCGCGATCGTCGCGGGGCTCGCGCTCGTGTTTCGCGCGCCCGCGGGTCGCAGGTGACCGGGCGGGCCGCTCGTCGACGACGGCGGGCGGCCCGCCTGCGCAGGCTACGCCCAAAAAAGGATCGTCGCGCGGGCTATCTTGAAAGCAGCGGGAAAGCAATGCGTAAGGGTTCCGTCTTGTTCGCGGCCGATATCGGCGTTTCGTCACATTTTCCGCTGCTTTTTTAATGGTTCGGATAGCGAAAAGCATGCGGCGTTATCTATACTCGAACTGACCACCCATCCCACAATCGGGTCGGATCAAGACGAAAATGCCAAGGCATGGGAGACACGCATGACCACCTATTTCACGATCGGTGACTTCATCCTGCTGATTCCGATGGCGCTCGCCGGCGCGCTGTTCCTCGGTTCGGTGCCGTGTGCAACCAATTTCCGCCACAACCTGTTGCGCGTGCTGGGTGCGATGCTCGGGGTCGGCGTCGCGTTGCTGCTGGTCGAAGGCCTGCCTGCGCTGATCTAGCGGGCCCGTCCCGGAACGCCGACACGGTGCTGTGTCGGTGCAGTGGCGGCGCTGTGGCGGGATGCCCCCCGGCACGATGCGGCGGCCGTGTCGCGCGCCGCATCGGCTACCGGTCAGATCGCCTGATCGGTGGACGGCTTTTCCCAAAGATTGATGCCGCCTTCCGTTGCGTAACGATCGATCTCGGCGAGTTCGTCGGCCGAGAATTCGAGGTTGCGCAGCGCCCCGACGTTTTCGCGCACCTGCTCCGCGCGGCTCGCGCCGATCAGCGCGGAGCTCACGCGTCCGTTGCGCAATACCCATGCGAGCGCCATCTGCGCGAGGCTTTGCCCGCGCTGCGCGGCGATCGCGTCGAGCCTGCGCACCTGCTCGAGATTGTCCGCGCTCAGATGCCCTTCCTGCAGCGAACCGCCGCCCGGCTTGTTCACGCGCGCGTCGGCCGGCACGCCGTTCAGGTATTTCGACGTCAGCAGGCCCTGCGCGAGCGGCGTGAACGCGATGCTGCCGGTGCCGATCGCATCGAGCGTGTCGAGCAGCTCGTGCTCGACCCAGCGGTTCAGCAGGTTGTACGACGGCTGGTGGATCAGCAGCGGCACCTTGTACTCCGCGAGCAGCGCGGCCATTTCACGCGTCTTCGCGGCCGAATACGACGAGATGCCGATGTACAGCGCCTTGCCCTGCTGCACGGCCGACGCGAGCGCGCCGGCCGTCTCCTCGAGCGGCGTATGCGCGTCGAAGCGGTGCGAATAGAAGATGTCGACGTAATCGAGCCCCATTCGCTGCAGGCTCTGGTCGAGGCTCGCGAGCACATACTTGCGCGAGCCGCCGCCGCTGCCGTACGGCCCCGGCCACATGTCCCAGCCGGCCTTCGTCGAGATCAGCAGCTCGTCGCGATACGGCTTGAAATCCTCTCTCAGCAGCCGGCCGAAGTTGGCTTCTGCGCTGCCGTACGGCGGCCCGTAGTTGTTCGCGAGATCGAAGTGGTTGATGCCGAGATCGAACGCGGTGCGCAGGATCTCGCGCTGCGTCGAAATCGGCGTCGTATCGCCGAAGTTGTGCCACAGGCCGAGCGACAGCGCGGGCAGTTTGAGCCCGGATCTGCCGCAGGTGCGGTATTGCATGCCGGCGTAACGTTCGGAAGCTGCTTCGTAGGCCATGGGTATTCCCGTCAGGACGTCGATGGAGCGCGCCGGTTGCACACGGGGTGCGCCGGCGGAGAAGAAGGCGCAGGACGCGCAGGACGGTTATGGTAGCGAACGCGGCGCGCGCGCGCACGGCGATGGACGCGGCCGCGACGCTCGCCTACACTGCGGCGTCTCGATTCACCGTTTCAGCGAGGTTGGTATGTCCCGGGTCATCTCGGTTGCGCTGCTCGTCGGCGGCGTCGTGCTGCTGTATTTCGGCGGCCAGTCGTTTCATTCGATCAACGACAACGTGTCGCGCTTCTTCACCGGCTCGCCAGCCACGAAAACGATCCTGCTGATCGCCGGCGGCGTCGTCGCATCGCTGATCGGCCTGATCGGGCTCTCGATGCCGGGCGGCAAGCGCTGACCCTGCACGACCGCGGGTCGCATCGTATTGTCGCGTCGCGTCATCGCGTCGTGTCATTGCGGCAGCCGCCGCTGCCCCGGTGATGCCAGGCCTGCAGCGGCCGCCGGAAAGCGGCGCTCAGGTACCGAACGTCGTCAGAAAGGCACTTCCGGCTTCGCCGCCGAACGCGTGCCCGGAACCGGCCGGTTGCTCTCGCCGTGATACGTGAACACGAGCGAGAACTTCACCTGATCCGACAGGTTCTGGCCCGCCGAATGCAGCGTGTTGCAGTGAAAGAACACGACGTCGCCCGTGTTCAGCGGCGGGCAGGTTGCCGCATCGATCATCTCCCGGTTCTCCGCGAGATCGCCGCGGAAGAACTTCGCGTCGTCGAACGCTTCCGACCCGAATTCCGCGGTATGCGAGCCCGGCACCAGCCACAGCGCGCCGTTCTCGTTGGTTTCCGGCCCCAGCGCGACCCACGCCGACACCATGTCGGCCCGCTCGAACGCCCAGTAGCGGAAATCCCGGTGCCAGCCCGTCAGGCTGCCGTACGCGGGATGCTTCGTCATCATGCAGTTGTGATGCGCGCGCGACAACACGGGCCGTTCGCCGAAATATTCACGCATCCACGCGCTGATCTCCGGCGCTGTCGCACGCTCGGCGAATGCCGGATCGCGTGAATACGCGTCGAGCAGGCGCCGCACCGTGTGGCCGCCGGGCGCATGCTTCGACTCGGGCGCGCCCGGATAACGCAGGTCGGCCTCGAACTCGATCGGCTGCGCCGCCTCCTGCAACTGACGCTCGGCAATGCGCTTCAGCGCCGCGCACTCCTGCGCGCCGACGAGGCCGCGGGCGATGACGAAGCCGCGTTCGCGCAGTTCCGCAACCTGCGCGCGAATCGATTCCGACTGCAATGAAGACATGGGACGCTCGATGTATTTTTTGTGAATGTTTCGATTGTAAATCGGCGCCGGATGGCGCGCGAAGCACCAATGTCGTGCGCAGGGAAATGCACGCCGCCGATTTGATCCTGCGCAAGGGAACTGTGCGCCGTCGCGCATGCCTCAGCGACAGGCGGTATACAACGGAAGCCTTGCGGCACAAGGGTTATCCGCGACTTTTGCGCGTCACGAAAGCGCTGTAGCCTGTCGCGGCCTGTCAGTTCTGGCGGGCGCGGCGCGCAACGAGACTGGATACCATGCGTTGCGCCATCCGAGGCCGTTACATACCAGTGCGCTCGCCAAGGGCGCCATCATTTCGAGCAAAGCATCGTTCACATGCCATTCCGTCTGACTTCCCGTCTCAGCCGCGCTGCGAAGCGCGTCGTGCCGTCCGCTCCCCTTCGCCCGCTGCGCCATCATCGCGCGCGCGCGCAGGCGCTCGCCGAGCAGACGCAACCGCACGCCCGGTTCGACGGCATCCGCGCGTGGTTCCACGCATTCTTCTCGATGGTGAGCACGCAGGCGTTCGCACGCCGCGCCGGCCTGCGCTCGCTGCTGCAGAAGCCGTCGTCACTGCGCGCGCTCGCGCTGCGCCGCGCGAGCGGCCCGCAGCGCCGGATCAACCGCCCGCGGCGGCTCGCGGCCAGCGACGGCTGGTTCGCGTTCGCGGCACGCTGATCGCGCGGCGGGCCAGCCCGCTTCGCGACGCCCGCGCGCTGCGATGAGCGGCACGCGTGGCAATAAAAAACCCCGGCATCGCCGGGGTTTTTTGTTTCGTGTGACGAACGCTTACGCGACGCGCACCGCCGGCTCCACGCCGGCCGCTTCGGCCAGCACAAGCGCCTTGTCCGTCGCTTCCCACGAGAATTCCGGCTCTTCGCGGCCGAAGTGGCCGTAGGCAGCCGTCTTCTCGTAGATCGGGCGCAGCAGGTCGAGCATCTTGATGATGCCCTTCGGACGCAGGTCGAAGTGTTCGCGCACGAGCTGCGTGATCGTCGCGTCGGACACGCGGCCCGTGCCGAACGTGTTGACCATCACCGAGGTCGGCTCGGCGACGCCGATCGCGTACGACACCTGGATCAGCGCGCGCGACGCGAGGCCGGCCGCGACGATGTTCTTCGCGACGTAGCGGCCTGCATAGGCAGCCGAACGGTCGACCTTCGACGGATCCTTGCCCGAGAACGCGCCGCCGCCGTGCGGCGCAGCGCCGCCGTACGTATCGACGATGATCTTGCGGCCGGTCAGGCCGCAGTCGCCCTGCGGGCCGCCGATCACGAACCGGCCGGTCGGGTTCACGAGGAACTTGATGTCGCCCTTGATCAGGTCGGCCGGCAGCGTCGGCTTGATGATTTCCTCGATCACGGCCTCGCGCAGCGCGGACAGTTCGATGTCCGGCGCGTGCTGGGTCGACAGCACGACGGTGTCGATCGAGTGCGGCTTGCCGTCGACGTAGCGGACCGTCACCTGCGACTTCGCGTCCGGACGCAGCCACTGCAGGCGGCCGTCGCGGCGCAGGCTGGCCTGGCGCTCGACGAGACGGTGCGACAGGTAGATCGGCAGCGGCATCAGTTCCGGCGTTTCGTCACACGCGTAACCGAACATCAGGCCCTGGTCGCCCGCGCCCTGGTCGAGGTTGTCGTCGTGCGCGCGGTCGACGCCTTGCGCAATGTCCGGCGACTGCTTGTCGTACGCGACGAGCACCGCGCAGCCCTTGTAGTCGATGCCGTAGTCGGTGTTGTCGTAGCCGATGCGCTTGATCGTGTCGCGCGCGATCTGGATGTAGTCGATGTTGGCCGTCGTGGTGATTTCACCGGCCAGCACGACGAGACCCGTGTTGCACAGCGTTTCGGCCGCAACGCGGGAGTATTTGTCCTGCTCGAGGATGGCGTCGAGAATCGCGTCCGAGATTTGGTCCGCGACTTTGTCCGGATGGCCTTCGGAGACGGATTCGGACGTGAAGAGATAATCGTTTGCCACTTGTTCAGGCTCCATGTTGGTTACGGTTGGTTTCACGTAGCCAGCTTCGGTTAGCCTGAAGCGGCGACGCTTTAGCGGATTACCAGTACCGGGCGGCGCGCTTCGCGCCAGCCGGCTTCGCCCCGCAAGTTGTCAGTTAACTCGGCGAAGCCCGTATTATAGCGGCTTTCCAGAATTGTCACAGAGTGCCGCCCGTGCCGCATTTTTCGCTGCCCTTCCCCCCTGCTCGCATCATGCCGGCTCGCCCGATCCACGGAGGCTCCGCATGCTAGGCCGCCTCGGCACGTCTATCGCCATCGGCTTCCTGAAGCTGCTCGCGCGCCTGCCGTACGGCCTGACCGCCCGGTTCGGCGACGGGCTCGGCTGGTTGCTCTATCAGATCCCCAGCGGGCGAAAGCGCATCGTACACACCAATCTGAAGCTCTGCTTCCCCGACTGGAGCGACGCCCGCCGCGAGGAAGTCGCCGGGCTGCATTTCCGCCATGCAATCCGCAGCTACGTCGAGCGCAGCTATCAGTGGTTCGCGTCGGAAGAAACCTACCGCAAGCTGTTCACGGTCGACAGCGCGGTCGATCTCACCGATCCCGACATGCCGCCGACCCTGCTGCTCGGTTTCCACTTCGTCGGCATCGAAGCCGGCTCGATGGCGATCAATCTCGCACTCGAGCGCACGTGCGGCTCGCTCTATACGCCGATGAAGAACCCGGAGATCGAGGCTGCGGCCAAGGCCGGCCGCAGCCGCTTCGGCGCGGAGCTGGCGAGCCGGGCCGACAGTGCGCGCGTCGTGCTGCGCTGGCTGCGCGACCGCAAGCCGGTGATGCTCGGCGCCGACATGGACTACGGGATGCGCAATTCGACCTTCGTGCCGTTCTTCGGCGTGCCGGCCTGCACGCTGACGGCCGTCGGCCGCTTCGCGCAGGTCGGCCACGCGCAGGTCTTGCCGTTCATCGGCGAGGTGCTGCCGAACTACAAGGGTTACCGGCTGAAGGTGTTCAAGCCGTGGGCCAATTACCCGACCGGCGACGACGATCTCGACGCGCGCCGGATGAACGAATTCCTCGAGGAACAGATTCCGCTGATGCCCGAGCAGTATTACTGGGTCCACAAGCGGTTCAAGACCCGCCCGCCGGGCGAGCCGAACCTGTACTAGCACGCATTGGCCGGCGTGTGCCTGCCCCGCCAAGCCGGCCGATGTCACGCCGGCGGTCACCGGGAACGCCCGGCCGTCAAGTCCGCGCGTGGGCCCGAACCACCTTCGGCATGCCCTTCGCGCGCGCTTGCCAGAGATCGTACGCAGCCTGCTGCGCGAGCCACAGATCCGCGCGCCCGCCGTTTTCCTCGCCGAGCCACCCTTCGATGCGCAGCGCCATTTCCGGCGAAATGCCGGCGCGGCCGTTCAGCACGCGCGATAGCGCCGCGCGCGTCACGCCAAGCTGCGCCGCAGCCTCGGTGACGGTCAGGCCGAGCGCCGGCAGCACGTCGTCGCGTAGCGTTTCGCCCGGATGCGGCGGGTTGAAGATGCGTGTCATGCGTCTGAATGACCTCAGTGGCAAGAGTCGCGACGGCCTTCGGCCTCGCCTGTATAGCGTATAGCCACACTATACGAATTGCCTGGTTGAACTCTCAAATGGTGTGGCATCGGCGCGGAATCGGCTCGGAACCGCCACGCGCAACAGCCTACGATCGGCGCACACTCCGTCACAAGCCGGCCGATCGGCCAGCGCGACACCCTCCGCCAGGCTTCCCGCACGCTCCCGCGCCCCGGCCGCACGGGACGGCCGTGACGGCTGCATGTATCATTCGCGGTTGAGATCAGCACGACGAAGCAGCCCGCCCGGCATCGCGCCGCGACGCGCCCGCCGCGCTGAGCCCCCTATTTGCAATGGAATTCCGGGACCCGTGAAGCTCTCGTTCACCAAGATGCATGGCGCCGGCAACGACTTCGTCGTGCTCGACGGCTACTCCCGCGCGCTGCCGCCGCTTACCGAAGCGCAGGTGCGCGCGCTCGCCAACCGCCATTTCGGGATCGGCGCCGACCAGTTGCTGGTCGTCGAGAAACCGACCGTCGACGGCGTGGATTTCAAGTACCGGATCTTCAATTGCGACGGCGGCGAGGTCGAACACTGCGGCAATGGCGCGCGCTGCTTCGTCAAGTTCGTGGTCGACCGGCATCTGACCGACAAGCGCAGCGTGCGCGTCGAAGTAATGAAGGGCCTGATCACGCTGACGATGCAGGAGAACGGCGAGGTCGTCGTCGACATGGGCGCGCCCGTGTTCGCGCCGGACCTCGTGCCATTCGTTGCGGCGGGCCTCGACGGCCGCCCGGACGGCCGCGACACGTTGTGGCCGCTCGACGTGAACGGCGAGACGCGCTGGATCTCGACCGTGTCGATGGGCAACCCGCACGCGGTGCAGGTGGTCGACGACGCCGAAGCGTATCCGGTGCTCGCCGAAGGCCCGCTGATCGAACGTCACGCGCGCTTTCCGCAGCGGGTCAACGCCGGCTTCATGCAGATCGTGTCGCCCCACGAAGTGAAGCTGCGCGTCTACGAGCGCGGCGCGGGCGAGACGCTCGCGTGCGGCACCGGCGCGTGCGCGGCGGTCGCGGCCGGCATCCGGCGCGGCCTGCTCGAAACGCCTGTCACGGTGCACACCCACGGCGGCACGCTGACGATCAGCTGGGACGGCGCGCGCGACGAGTCTGCACCGCTGATGATGGCGGGCCCCGCCGCAACCGTCTTCGAAGGCGAGATCGACCTGGCTGTCTGACCCTTTACTTGTCCTGATTGAACGCTCCCGCCCCATGAACGATCGCGAAGTCGCCGACTACCTGCTCGCCAATCCCGAATTCTTCGCGCGGCACGCCGAACTGCTCGCCACGATCCGACTCGCGAACCCGCACGGCAAGGCGGCGATCTCGCTGCAGGAGCGGCAGATGGAGATGCTGCGCGACAAGAACAAGCATCTCGAGCGCCGGCTCGCCGAACTCGTGCGCTACGGCCACGAGAACGACAGCCTGTCCGCGAAATTCAGCCGCTGGACCGCGCGCGTGATCGCCGAGCGCGATCCGTACGCGCTGCCGCGCACGATCGCCGACGGCCTCGCCGACGTGTTCGACGTGCCGCAGACCGCGCTGCGCGTGTGGGACGTCGCCGACACCTACTCGCAGGCCGACTTCGCGCGCCAGGTCGGCGAAGAAGTGCGCCTCTTCACGAACGGGCTCGCGACGCCGTACTGCGGCGCGAACACGGGCTTCGAGGCCGCGCAGTGGCTCGCGCCCGCGGTTGCCGCATCCGCGAACGCGACGGACGGCGGCGATGCGGCCCCGGCCGGCGACGGCTCGGCCACGTCGGT
>NZ_JAAGPL010000283.1:0-8732 GCF_017104785.1 Burkholderia sp. Ac-20353
ATCCCGGCCGAAGCGGCCGCGCCGCGCCGGATCGCCGACGCGCCCGCGCCGAAGCCGGCCGAACGCACGCGCATCCCGACCGACACGGCCGCGGCAGTCGCGGACGCGGTGAAGTCGCGCATCGAGCGGATCGTCAACGACACGGTGATGAACGAGCTCGGCGCGCTGCGCGGGATGATGGAAGAGCAGTTCGACAGCCTGATGTGGCACGAACGCCAGCGCCGCAGCCCCGTGCACGGCGCGCTGACGAAACACCTGTTCGCGGCTGGCTTCTCCGCGCAGCTCGTACGGATGATGGTCGACAACCTGCCGCAGGGCGACGGCGAGCAGACCTTCGAGCAGGCGGCCGAATGGGCGCAGACGGTGCTCGCGGCGAACCTGCCGGTGCTCGAAAGCGAAGACGCGCTGATGGAGCGTGGCGGCGTGTTCGCGTTGATGGGCCCGACGGGCGTCGGCAAGACGACGACCACCGCGAAGCTCGCCGCGCGTTGCGTGATGCGCTTCGGCGCGAGCAAGGTCGCGCTGCTCACGACCGACAGCTACCGGATCGGCGGGCACGAGCAATTGCGGATCTTCGGCCGGATCCTCGGCGTGCCCGTGCATGCGGTGAAGGACGCGGGCGATCTCGAGCTCGCGCTGTCCGAGCTGCGCAACAAGCACATCGTGCTGATCGACACGATCGGCATGAGCCAGCGCGACCGCGCGGTATCCGACCAGATCGCGATGCTGCACGGCGCGAACACGCCGGTGCAGCGTCTGCTGTTGCTCAACGCGACGAGCCACGGCGACACGCTCAACGAGGTCGTGCAGGCGTACCGCAGCGCGGGCGACCATCCGGACCTCGCCGGCTGCGTGCTCACGAAGCTCGACGAGGCGACCCATCTCGGCGGCGTGCTCGACACGGTGATCCGCTACAAGCTGCCCGTCCACTACGTGTCGACCGGCCAGAAGGTGCCGGAGAACCTGTACGTCGCGACGAAGAAATTCCTGATGAAGAGTGCGTTCTGTGTGCCGCGCGACGGCTCGCCCTTCGTGCCGCACGACGAGGACATGCCGACGCTGCTTTCCGCGCTGACCGCACGTTCCACCGCCGAGCTGCACGAGGTGCGCTTTGGATAAACGCATGGTCGATCAGGCTGAAGGATTGCGGCGCCTGCTGGCCGGGCGCGCGTCGAGAATCGTCGCGGTCGCGGGCGGGCCGGCGGGCGTCGGCTGCACGTCGACCGTCGTGAACCTCGCCGCCGCGCTCGCGTCGCTCGGCAAGGATGTGCTCGTCGTCGACGAGCGTGCCGACGTGCACTCGGTCGCCGCGACGCTCGCCGGCGCATGGCTGCGCGACGGCGAACGCACGCGGGTCGCCGCCGGGTTCGCCGTGTGCGCGGCCGCGCGGCTCGCGCGTGCCGGCTACAGCGACGCGCAGCTGAGCGATTTCGTCGACGGACCGGCCGACATCGTGCTCGTCGATGCGCAGCCCGAAGCGAACGGCGCGTTCTCGGCCCTCGCACGCGAAGCGCACGACGTGCTGATCGTCACGCGGGTCGCCGCGCACGCGATCACCGAGGCGTACGCGCACATGAAGCGGCTGCATTACGCGCATGCGATCGCGCAGTTCCGCGTGTTGACCAACCACGTCGGCAGCCACGCCGACGCGAAGACGGCCTACGACAACCTCGCGGGCGTCGCGAGCCGCTACCTGGCGGTGTCGATCGCCGACGCCGGTTGCGTGAGCGCCGATCCGCTCGTCGAGCATGCGCGTGAGCTCGTGCGCACGGCGGTCGACGCGTTCCCGTCGACGCCGGCCGCACGCGATTACCGGCAGATTGCCGCCGACCTGCTGTACTGGCCGCTGCGCCCGAGGCCCGGCGCGGGCCCGATCCGCGCGGGCGGCAGCCCGTCGTTCGAGGCGGGCGCGGCACACGCCGCGTGAGCGCCACCGGAAGGAGAGAGCCATGATGTACAACGCTCAAGGAAAGATTTCCCAGGCCGACGTGCTCGCGCAATACGCGCCGCTCGTGCGCCGCCTGGGCCTGCAGCTCGTCGCGAAGATGCCGGCGAGCGTCGACCTCGACGACCTGATCCAGGCCGGCATGATCGGCCTGATGGACGCGGCCGGCCGCTACAAGGAAGACCAGGGCGCGCAGTTCGAGACCTACGCGACGCAGCGGATCCGCGGCGCGATGCTCGACGAGCTGCGCAGCAACGACTGGCTGCCGCGCAGCCTGCGCAAGACGTCGCGCGAGGTCGAGCAGGCCGTGCACCAGGTCGAGCAGCAGCTCGGCCGCGCGGCAAGCGAGGCGGAGATCGCGAAGCACCTGGAGATGCCGCTCGGCGATTACCAGGGGATGCTGCAGGACCTGCACGGCAGCCAGCTCATCTATTACGAGGATTTCGACCGCGCGGCCGACGACGAGCCGTTCCTCGACCGCTATCGCGTCGATCACGCCGATCCGCTGTCGGCGCTGCTCGACGAGCACCTGCGCGAGGCGCTCGTCGAGGCGATCGAGCGGCTGCCGGAACGCGAGAAGCTGCTGATGTCGCTGTACTACGAGCGGGGTCTGAATCTGCGCGAGATCGGCGCGGTGCTCGAGGTCAGCGAATCGCGCGTGTGCCAGCTGCACAGCCAGGCGGTCGCGCGGCTGCGCGCGCGATTGCGCGAGCAGGCGTGGGTCGGCGCGGAAACCTGACCCCTTTAGCGGCGCGCGCCGCGTTGCGCGCGTGCTGGTCGCAGCTCGCGCTTGCCGCGCCGATCGCGCAACTTTCGCGCCGATTTGCTACAATCCCACCCGTTTTCCGAGGAGCGTTGCGACGGGCCATCCAGCGTCCGCCAGGCTCGGAAAGCTTCACCAAGCGGTCGGGCCGCGGCGCAATGCGCCGGCCGCCGCTTCCTGAACGGCGCTCACGTCACCAATCTAGAAATTTTTTAGAAAGGAGGGCGTGATGAACGCCATCGTCGATTCCAAAGCTTCCAACGATTATCTCGTCGCCGATATGGCACTTGCCGGCTGGGGCCGCAAGGAGCTGAACATCGCCGAGACCGAAATGCCGGGCCTCGTGCAGATTCGCGACGAATACAAGGCGCAGCAGCCGCTGAAGGGCGCGCGCATCGCCGGTTCGCTGCACATGACGATCCAGACCGGCGTGCTGATCGAGACGCTGAAGGCGCTCGGCGCGGACGTTCGCTGGGCCTCGTGCAACATCTTCTCGACGCAGGATCACGCCGCTGCCGCGATCGTCGAAGCCGGCACGCCGGTGTTCGCGTTCAAGGGCGAGTCGCTCGACGAGTACTGGGAGTTCTCGCACCGCATCTTCGAATGGCCGAACGGCGAATTCGCGAACATGATCCTCGACGACGGCGGCGATGCCACGCTGCTGCTGATCCTCGGCTCGAAGGCCGAGAAGGATCGCTCGGTGATCGCCAAGCCGACCAACGAGGAAGAAGTCGCGCTGTACAAGTCGATCGCGAAGCATCTCGACGCCGACCCGACCTGGTACTCGACGCGCCTCGCGCACATCAAGGGCGTGACCGAAGAAACCACGACCGGCGTGCACCGCCTGTACCAGATGGAAAAGGACGGCCGCCTGCCGTTCCCGGCGTTCAACGTGAACGATTCGGTCACGAAGTCGAAGTTCGACAACCTGTACGGCTGCCGCGAGTCGCTCGTCGACGGCATCAAGCGCGCGACCGACGTGATGATCGCGGGCAAGGTTGCGGTCGTCGCGGGTTACGGCGACGTGGGCAAGGGCTGCGCGCAGTCGCTGCGCGGCCTGGGCGCGACCGTGTGGGTCACCGAAATCGATCCGATCTGCGCGCTGCAGGCGGCGATGGAAGGCTACCGCGTCGTGACGATGGAATACGCGGCCGACAAGGCCGACCTCTTCGTGACGGCGACCGGCAACTTCCACGTGATCAACCACGATCACATGAAGGCGATGCGCCATAACGCGATCGTCTGCAACATTGGCCACTTCGACTCGGAAATCGACGTCGCGTCGACCCGCCAGTACCAGTGGGAAAACATCAAGCCGCAGGTCGACCACATCATCTTCCCGGACGGCAAGCGCGTGATCCTGCTGGCCGAAGGCCGCCTCGTGAACCTCGGCTGCGCGACCGGCCACCCGTCGTTCGTGATGTCGAACTCGTTCGCGAACCAGACGCTCGCGCAGATCGAGCTGTTCGTGCGCGGCGGCGAGTACGAGAACAAGGTGTACGTGCTGCCGAAGCACCTCGACGAAAAGGTCGCGCGCCTGCACCTCGCGCGCATCGGCGCGAACCTGTCGGTGCTGTCGGACGAGCAGGCTTCGTACATCGGCGTCGCGAAGGAAGGCCCGTTCAAGCCGAACCACTACCGCTACTGATGCGGCGCAAGCCGCCGTTCGCCGGGGGCGGGCCGGGCCGCGCAGCGATGCGCGACACGGTGCGGGCCCGGCGGGGCGGCGGCCTGCAGACAGGCGGCCGCGCGCAGTCCGGCGCGGCCGCCGTTCCGTCATCCGGGCAGTCGCACGCGGCCCGAGCGGCGCAAGCCGAACGGTCCTGACCGGCCTCAGGAGCCCCGAGCGGGCCTCTTGGGCCGGCCCTCCAGGCGGGCCCCACGATCATCAACCGAGAACCGGAGCATTACATGAGCATCATCCTCACCTGGATCATCAATGCCCTCGCGCTGCTGATCATCACGTACCTCGTGCCGTCGATCCACATCAAGAGCTTCGGCACCGCGCTGATCATCGCGGTCGTGCTCGGCCTCATCAACGCGGTGATCCGTCCGGTACTGATCCTGCTGACGCTGCCTGTCACGGTCGTCACGCTCGGGCTGTTCATCCTCGTCGTGAACGCGCTGTGCTTCTGGTTCGCGTCGTCGCTGCTGAAGGGCTTCGAGGTGTCCGGGTTCTGGTCCGCGTTCTTCGGTTCGATCCTGTACAGCATCGTGTCGTGGCTGCTGTCCGCCCTGATCTTCGGCCAGCGCAACATCGGCTGAACGGGTTGCCATTCCCATCATGAAACCGATCGAACTCTCGTTTGAATTCTTCCCGCCGAAGACGGCGGAAGGCGTCGAGAAACTGCGCGCGACCCGCGCGCAACTGCTGCCGCTGAAGCCGAAATTCGTCTCCGTGACGTTCGGCGCCGGCGGCTCGACGCAGCAGGGCACGCTCGATACCGTGCTCGACATGCAGAAGGACGGCCTCGAGGCCGCGCCGCACCTGTCGTGCATCGGCTCGTCGAAGGACAGCCTGCGCGCGATCCTCGACCAGTACCGCTCGCACGGCATCCGCCACATCGTTGCGTTGCGCGGCGACCTGCCGTCCGGCATGGGCGAGGTCGGCGAGCTGCGCTATGCGTCGGAGCTCGTCAGCTTCATCCGCGCCGAGCATGGCGACTGGTTCCACATCGAGGTTGCCGCGTATCCGGAATACCATCCGCAGGCGCGCTCGCCGAAGGCCGATCTCGAGAACTTCGCGCGCAAGGTGAAGGCCGGCGCGAATTCCGCGATCACGCAGTATTTCTTCAACGCGGACGCGTATTTCCGCTTCGTCGACGACGTGCGCAAGCTCGGCGTCGAGGTGCCGATCGTGCCGGGCATCATGCCGATCACGAACTTCTCGCAACTGATGCGTTTTTCCGAGATGTGCGGCGCCGAAGTGCCGCGCTGGATCGCGCGCCGGCTCGAGAGCTTCGGCGACGACCGCGAAGCGATTCGCGCGTTCGGCGCGGACGTCGTCACGGGCCTGTGCCAGCGCCTGCTCGACGCGGGCGTGCCGGGGCTGCATTTCTATACGCTGAACGGCGCGGCCGCGACGAAGACGATCTGCGAACGGCTCGGCTAAGCCACGCTCGCGCGCCGCTTGGCGGCCGCAGACCACACGACCCCGCCCGGCGTTGCCCGGCGGGGTTTTTCTTTGGCGCTGCGTCAGCGCCCCGCCTGCATCAGCGGCGGGCGGCGGTCGAACCACGGCCGCGCCTGTTCGAGCTGGCGCGCGAGCTTCAGCAGCAGCGCATCGTCGCCGTGGCGCGCGGCGAACTGCACGCCGATCGGCAGGCCGCGCGCGTTCCAGTAGAGCGGTACCGACATCGCGGGCTGGCCGGTCAGGTTGAAGAGCTCGGTGCAGCCGGCCCACGCGAACGCCTTCTGCGACGCCTTCGCAAGCATCTCCTTCAGCAGCGGCTTGATCGGCAGCGCCGCGAGCACCTTCATCTGCGCATGCTCGAACGGCGTCGGCTGCAGCTCGCCGATCTTGACGGGCGGCCCCGCGAGCGACGCGCACAGGATCACGTCGTAGCGCGCGGCGAGGCCCGTGACCTGCACGGTGAGCTGGCGCTGCCACTCGAGCACGTCCGGCAGCCGCGTGCGCGCGAGCCGCCGGCCGACGACGGCCATTGCCCACGTCGCCGCCTCGAATTCATTGCGGCGCGGTGTACGGCCCGTCAGCTGCCGTGCGCCGAGCACCATTTCCTCGGCGATCGTCGCCCACAGCGTCAGGAAGGTTTCGCCGGCCCGTGCGTAGTCGACGTTCAGCGTCGCCGGTTCGACGTGATGGCCGAGCGATGCGACGAGCGCGGCCGCGTCGTCGAGCGCCGCGCGCGTGTCGGCGGCCAGCGCCGGGGCCAGCATCGGGTCGGCGATGACGCCGATCCGTAGCGCGGCGGGCGGCGTGTCGAGTGCGCCGAGGAACGTGCCCGGTGCGCCGCCCGGCAGCGTCTGGCCGGTCGTCACGTCGAGCAGCAGCGCACTGTCGCGCACGCTGCGCGCAACCGCATGCTGGACGACGAGGTCGCCGCTCATCGGCAGGTCGACGAGCGCCGGGTTGCGGCTCGGCTTCAGGCCGAACAGCCCGCAGCACGACGCCGGGATGCGGATCGACCCGCCGCCGTCGGACGCGTGCGCGAGCGGCACGATTCCAGCCGCGACGGCGGCGGCCGCGCCGCCGCTCGAGCCGCCGGGCGTGTGGTCGAGGTTCCACGGGTTGCGGCACGCGCCGAACAGTTCGGGCTCCGTGTACGGCATCTGGCCGATCTCGGACGTGTTGGTCTTGCCGAATACGTTGAATCCCGCCGCGCGGCTCTTCGCGATCAGCGGCGAATCGGCGTCAGGCGCGTAGTACCGGTAGTGCCGGCTGCCCATCGACAGCGGCAGCCCCGCGACCGCCGCGCCGAGGTCCTTGACGAGGTAGGGCACGCCGGCGAACGGGCCGGCAGCGTCGTGCAGCGTCGCGGCGCGCTCGCGGGCGGCATCGTAGTCCTGCAGCACGATCGCGTTGATCGCGGGATTGACCGCTTCGGCCTGCCCGATCGCGGCATCGATCAGTTCGCGCGGGCTCACCTTGCGTTGGCGGACGAGATCGGCGAGCCCGATCGCGTCGTGGGCGAGATAGTCCGAATGCATCGCTGTCACCCCCGGTGTGACGTGTCGTGATGAAAAGGGGGCGGGCGCGGGCCCCGCGCGTGGGCCGGGCCCGCCGCCGGTTTTGTCAAAGATGCTCGGCGAGGAACGTCAGCGTGCGGCCGTGCGCGAGCGCCGCCGCGCGCTGGTTGTACGACGCGCGGTCCGTGCAGTTGAAGCCGTGCTCGGCGCCCGGATACAGGTGGAACGCGGCGTTGTCGCGGCCGGCGAACGCGGCCTTGACCTGGCCGACGGCCTCGGGCGGAATCGCGTGGTCGTTCTCCGCGTAATGGAACAGGATCGGCCGCGTGACCTGGTCCGCGACGTCGAGCGCGTTCTGGATGCCGCCGCCGTAATACGCGACTGCCGCATCGATCTTGCCGGTCGCGGCCGCGCGATACGCGAGCTGACCGCCGAAGCAGTAGCCGATCGCGGCGACCTTGCCGGCGACTTCGGCGCGCGCGCGCAGCGCGTCGGCCGCCGCACCGATGTCCGCGACCGCGAGCTTCACATCGGTCTTCTTCATCAGCTCGATGCCTTTGTCGCGGTCCGCGCCTTCGTAGGTCAGCTCGACGCGCGGCTGCGTGCGCCAGAACACGTCCGGCGCGAGCGCGACGTAGCCGTCGGCCGCGTACTGGTCGGCGACCGCGCGGATGTGCGAATTCACGCCGAAGATCTCCTGGATGATGATGACGGCAGGGCCCTTGCCGCGCTTCGGCAGCGCGAGATAGCCGCCAAAGCTGTCGTTACCGGCCGGGATGTCGATCCATTGAGCAGTCACGTTGAACTCCTGACGAGCGAGGCGGCGTCGCGCACGCCTCGGCAATGAGAAAAAGGGGGCAGCCTAGTGTGCCACCAATCACCGTGCACTGCAGCGCGCGGCGCGCGGCGCCGGCTTCTCGCGCAGCGATCGTTCCGTTCAGGATTATTCATTTTTCGGTCGCGCGACGCTTCGGTACAGTCGAACGCGTCTCCCTGCTTGTCACCCGGCTTGTCACCCTGTTTACAACACGCTTTCGCGCGTCACCGAAGGATCGTTCCCATGTCAGTCCGCTCCCTGTCCACACCGTTCGCCGAACGCTTCGGCCTGCGCCTGCCGCTCGTGCAGGCGCCGATGGTCGGCGCGACCACGTCCGCGATGGTCGCCGCCGCGTCGAATGCCGGCGCGCTCGGCAGTCTCGGCGCAGCCGCGTTCGCGCCCGAGCGCCTCGCCGACGAAGTCGCGCAGATCCGCGCGGCCACTGACCGGCCGTTTGCGGTCAACCTGTTCGTGCTGCAGGACGTGACGCCCGACGCGGCGACGCTCGCGCGCGCGCTCGCGGCGATCGATCCGCTCAACGCCGCGCTCGGCCTGCCGCC
>NZ_JAAGPL010000284.1:0-8460 GCF_017104785.1 Burkholderia sp. Ac-20353
TCGCATGCTCGACGAGCCACGGCGCGGGTTCGGAAGGGGCGGCAGGCGATGCTGCGGCGGGTGATCCCGCAGCAGGTGATGCTGCGGCAGGCGATCCTGCAGCGAGCGACCCTGCGGCGGGTAATCCCGCAGCGAGCGATGCTGCTGCCAGTGCTTCATCATCCGGCGTTCCGGCCGAACCCGACGCAACCATCGACGCACCGTCCGCTTCGGCGCTCGCGCCGAACATCGACGAGAACACGTCCGGCAGCCCACCGTCGCCCATTGCATACGGATTGGCAACCGCGCGCGTGCGCGGCGCGAAGCCCGGCAACGCGGCCGGCTGCACGGTGATCGCAGGATGTCCCGGCGCGGCGGCAGGCGGCGTGATCGCGGCCAGCTCGGCGTCGGCGAGCGCGGTGATCTCGACGCTGCCGTCATCGAGCGTGCGGTTCGACAGCACGACGGCGTCGGCGCCGAGCGCCTCGCGCACGAGCCGCAGTGCGTCGCGACTCGTTGCGCCGGTGAATTTGCGAATGTTCAAGCGGAACCCCCGATGACGTTAACAACCTTGATCGTGCGTGTGTCCGGCACTTCGGCGTACGACAGCACTTTCAATTGCGGCAGGCTGCGGCGCAGGAAGCGCGCGAGCATCGCGCGCAACGCGTGCTGCACGAGCAGCACGGGCGGCAGCCCGAGATTCTGTTGACGCAGCATCGCTTGCTGCGTGCCGGTCAGAAGCGAGTGCGCGAGACCCGGCTCGAGGCCCGGATTCGCGCCGGTAGCGAGCGCCTGCGACAGCACGCGCTCCAGATGCGCGTCGAGCCCCATCACCTGCATGTCGCCCGCGCCCGGATACCACTGCTGCGTGATCGCGCGGCCGAGCGCGAGCCGCACCGCGGCCGTGATGTCGTACGCGTCGGTGAGGCGGCCGGCCTGCTCGGACACGGCCTCGATGATCGTGCGCATGTCGCGGATCGGCACGCCTTCGTCGAGCAGGTTCTGCAGCACCTTCTGCAGCGTCGTCAGCGAGATCGTCTTCGGCACGAGATCCTCGACGAGCGACGGCGAGTCCTTGCCGGTGCGCTCGATCAGCGCCTGCACTTCCTGGCGGCCGAGCAGTTCGGCCGCATGCTGGACGACCAGATGGTTCAGGTGCGTCGCGACGACGGTGCTCGCGTCGACGACCGTGTAGCCGTACACCTGCGCCTGCTCGCGCAGCGCGACGTCGACCCACACGGCCGGCAGGCCGAACGCCGGATCCTGGGTCGGCACGCCGGGCAGCGCGGCCGTCACCTGGCCCGGGTTGATCGCGAGCCACTGGCCCGGGTACACCTCGCCGACGCCGATCTCGACGCCCTTCAGCGCGATCCGGTACGCGTTCGGCCGCAGCTCGAGGTTGTCGCGGATATGGATCACGGGCGGCAGGAAGCCGATTTCCTGCGCGAACTTCTTGCGGATGCTCTTGATGCGCTTCAGCAGCTCGCCGTCGCTGTTCTTGTCGACGAGAGGAATCAGCCGGTAGCCGACTTCGAGGCCGAGCGGGTCGATCAGCTGCACGTCGTCCCAGCTCGCCTCATGGCTGTCGACGGGGAGCGCGGCGGGCGGTGCGATGTCGGTAACGTCGCCGGCCGCCTTGCGGGCCGCCGCGCGCTTGACCTGCGTGCGGGCCAGCCAGATCGCGCCGCCGCCGAGCGCGAGGAATGCGAAGTGCGGCATCCCGGGGATCAGCCCCATCAGCACGATGATCGCGCCGGTGATCGTCAGCACGCGCGGGTTCGTGAACAGCTGGCCGGTGATCTGCGTGCCGATGTCCTCGTCGGTCGCGACGCGCGACACGATCACGCCGGCCGCGGTCGAGATCACGAGCGACGGGATCTGCGCGACGAGGCCGTCGCCGATCGTCAGCAACGTGTAGTTGGTGCCGGCCGCAGCGAAGCTCATGTCGTGCTGCACCATCCCGACGATCAGCCCGCCGATCACGTTGATCGCCATGATGATCAGGCCCGCGATCGCGTCGCCGCGCACGAATTTCGACGCGCCGTCCATCGAGCCGTAGAACTCGGCTTCCTGCGCGACCGCCGTGCGGCGCTTCCTCGCCTGCTCTTCGTTGATGAGGCCGGCGTTCAGGTCGGCGTCGATCGCCATCTGCTTGCCGGGCATCGCGTCGAGCGTGAAGCGCGCGGACACTTCGGCGATCCGCCCCGCGCCCTTCGTGATCACCATGAAGTTGATGATCATCAGGATCACGAACACGACGATGCCGACCGCGAAGTTGCCGCCGACGAGGAAGTGGCCGAACGCCTCGATCACCTGGCCGGCCGCATCCGGCCCCGTGTGGCCTTCGAGCAGCACGACGCGGGTCGACGCGACGTTCAGCGACAGCCGCAGCAGCGTCGAGAACAGCAGCACGCTCGGGAACGCCGCGAAGTCGAGCGGCTTCATCGTGTACATGCTGACGAGCAGCACCATCACGGACAGCGCGATGTTGAACGTGAACAGCAGATCCAGCAGCACCGGCGGCAGCGGCAGGATCATCATCCCCAGGATCATGCAGATGAGGATCGGGCCCGCGAGCGCGCGCAGGTTGGTGCCTGCAAGCAGGTTCGGGCGCTTCGCGAACAGGCCGGCGGGCGTGCTCATGCCGCACCTCCAGCCGCGCCGAGCACGTCCTCGGCTTCGTCGCGCTCGTCGTCGGCGGACACCGACGCGCCCTTGTCGAGTTCGGCCGGCACGTCGAGATCGACGGGCACGGCCGGGAACGCACCGCCTTCCGCGCGGAAGCGCTTGAGCTGGTACACCCACGCGAGCACTTCGGCGACCGCCGCATACAGCGAGCCGGGAATCTCGCGCTCGAGTTCGACGTTGTGATACAGCGCACGCGCGAGCGGCGGCGCCTCGAGAAGCGGCACGTTGTGCTCGGCGGCCAGCTCGCGGATTCGCGCGGCGACGAGGTTCACGCCCTTCGCGACGACCGTCGGCGCGCGCATCTCGCCATCCGTGTACTGCAGCGCAACCGCGAAGTGCGTCGGGTTCGTGACGACGACGTCGGCCTTCGGCACGGCCGCCATCATCCGGCGGCGGGCGAGCGCGCGCTGCTGCTGGCGAATCCGGCCCTTCACGTGCGGATCGCCTTCGTTCTCGCGATGTTCGCGCTTCACTTCTTCCTTCGTCATGCGCAGCTTCTTGTTGTACTGCCAGAGTTGATACGGCACGTCGAGCGCTGCGACCACCAGCATCCCGGCGACCGTCGTGCCGCAGCACACGGCGACGAGGTGGAGCGCATCGGCGAGCGCCGAGTCGAGCGGCTGGGTCGCGAGGCCGAGCAGTTCGTCCTTCGCGCGCCAGATCGCGACGCCGCCGATCCCGCCGACGACGAGCGTCTTCGCGATCGACATCCCGAGCTGGATCGGCCCCTGGATCGAGAACATCCGGCCAAGCCCCGTCAGCGGGTTCAGCCGGTCGAGTTTCAGTTCGAAGGTCTTCGACGAGATCAGCCAGCCGCCGAGCGCCATTGGCGCGAGCAGCGCGGCGAGCCCCGTCAGCGCGAGCAGCGGCGCGAGCGCGGCGAGCCCTTCGAGGCTCGCGCTGCCGGCCGCGGTGAGCATCCGGTGCGTATCGAACGCGGCCGCGCGGTCGAACGAAAACGCGCCGCGCAGCATCGTCTGCAGATGCATGCCGATCGGTCCCGCAAGCAGCCATGTGCCGTAGAAGCCCGCCGCGAGCAGCGCGAACGAAGCCAGTTCGCGCGAGCGCGCGACCTGCCCCTCCTCGCGCGCCTTCTCGCGGCGCCTCGGAGTGGCGGCTTCGGTTCTGTCGAGATCGCTCTCGTCTGCCACGGGGCCTCCAGACGGGTACGGCGGGATGCCGTTTTCCAGTGACACCGATTATTCATGGAGGCGTCAAACGCCGATCGGTCGAGCAAAGCCGGGAAAGGGGGGTATTTCGGGGAATCGGATGCGGGCGGGAACGGGTGCCCCGGACGCGGATCGTGCGGGGCCGACGGCGGCGCCGGGAGGCGCCGAAGGGGTGCTGAAGAGGTGCGGTGGCAGGCGCAGCGAGACGCCGTGCACCGGGCACGGCGCCCCGCTCAGGCTTCGGTCAGGCGATGCTCAGACCGCGGGGATCGGGTCGGGGCCGAAGCGGTTCGGGCCTGCGTTGCCGCGCGAGCACATCCAGACGAGCAGGATGATCCCGCCGATGAGCGGAATGAACGCAATCAGCAGGAACCAGCCCGAGCGGCCGGTATCGTGCAGCCGGCGGACGCTCACCGCGAGGCTCGGCAAGAGCAGCGCGAGCGAAGCCAGCAGCGCGACGATCGCCAGCAGCAGCGCGACCGCGGACGCATCGCGCGCGACTGCCGCGATTACCTGGCATGCGATCGACACGAGCGACGTGAGCAGCGCGAAATACCAGTATTCCGCACGGCGCGCGCGGCCTTCGAACGTCGCATATTGATTGAATACCGAACGAACGGCTTCCGTGAAATTCATTTTATTGCCCTCATGTTTTTATCGACGGTGATCAACCACCCCGGAAACAACGCGAGAATAAAAGGGGGCGAATGCTCGCCCCCCTCATCATGCCGCCATGCCGCTGCGTCGCCGCGCGTCAGTACGCGACGTAAGGCGCCGCGCCGCCGCTCGACGTGAGGTCCATCCCGAAGTAGATCGTCTTGCCGTAGAAGTGCGGCAGCCCGACGTCGAGCCAGGCCGTCGAGCCGAACGGGCCGCCGATGTCGTTGAACGCGAAATTCGACGTGTTCGAGAACAGCGAGTCCGCGTTGCCGACCGGCATCGAGATGTTGCTCGCCGTGCCGTTCTGGCCCACGAGCGTCGCCGTGTAGGTGGCTGTCGACGCCGGGCAATAGAACTGCGTATTGCGCGAGCACACCGTCTGCGCGGAATCGTTGAAGAAGTACGCGTTCGAGCCCGTGTCGAAGAACGCGGTGACGGTGCGGCCGAGGAAACTCGAGTTCTGGAGGTCGCCCGTCGTCGTGGACGTCAGCTTGGTCGTGGCCGCGAACGCGTTGTTCGACTGCGTGCCGATGCCGAACGTCAGCAGGCCCGTCGCACTGCCCTGACCGCTGCTCGAGACCTGCGGCATCTGCACGATCACGCCATTGTTGTCGCTCGCAAAATGCTGGACCGGATTGGCCACCTGCTGCGCGAGCGGCACGAGCGTCACCGCGCAGGTCGAGTTGCCGTTCGGGCACGCGTAGTAGTTGTTGTTCCCCGACGACATCGACGTCGCGCAGGTCGTGCCGCAATCCAGCGGCGCGGGCCCGATGCCGAGGATCCCGTTCGCGCCGAGCGCGCTCGCGGAATTGGCCGACGCGCCGCCGTTCGTGCACGAGGTCGGGACGTTCGTCGTGCCGAGATCGCCGATGATCTGCACCTGCAGCGAACTCGCGGTTTCGCCGCTCACCTTCAGGTCGACGGTACGCACCGAGCCCCACGTATAGCTCGACACGAACTTGCCGCACTCGGCAAGCGGCGCGCCGCCGGTCCCGGTCGTCACGGGCAGGTTGCCGAGCACGCCCGACACCGCGCTGCTGACGAGCCGCAGCCCGTACGACGCGGTATCGACGAGCACGTTGTCGACCACCTGGCAGTTCGATGTGCCGGGTGCGCAAACCGTCACGCTGACGGTCGGGATGTTGATCACGTTGGCGACACCCTGGCTCACGGTGATCACCGCGGCGTTCGCGGCGACGGGCGTGCCACCGCCACCGCCGCCGCCGTTGCTGCCGCCCGAGGAACCACCGTCGCCGCCGCCACAGGCGGTAACGAGCGCGGCAGTCGCGACCGCCAGGCTCAGCGCGCCGAGCCAGCGAATGAGAGTATGAGAAATACGCAAGATCGGTCTCCCGCTGTCACTGGATGTCGTTGCCGGTGAAACCGGCGGGCAGCGCCTGCGGCAGCCACGCCTGTCCGGAGAACGCGCCCATGTGGCCGCCCGTCCGGATCACGAGGCCGCTCGTATCGACGGACACGGGCGCGCGCCAGCCGCGCGCCTTGTGCGCCGCGTCGACGCCAGCGGTGTACTGCGGGAAATAATTGCCGAACAGCGACGCGAGATCCGGCATCGTCGGCCCTTGCCATGCGACACCGAACACGGTGCCGGCGGCGGACAGGTATTCATGGATCACGGTGCCCGACCCGAGCGTGATTTCGCGGACGGTGTAGGCCGCCGCGCTGGCCGACACGCCGTCGGCCGAGCGCATCGCGCGCTGCAGTGCGCGCACGCTGGCGGCATGGTCGTCGGACGGCGGCGACATCGGCGCGCCGCCCAGTTCCGCGTGTGCGTGGACACTCCACAGCACGCTCATCAACGCCACCGCGGACGCGGCGGCACAGCCCAGACGTTTCAGCTTCACGTTTCCCCCCAGGGACTTGCCTCGTTATTGGCGGCACCGTGGGTGTGACCGGCGCCGCAGCTCAGTCTCATGACAGACAAAAGGACGACGTTCCGATGCCGCTGAACTGGTATTGCTGAAGCGTAGTATGCCTGCGGAGTGTTTCCAAGTGTCAACGGGGACAAAGCGCACGCGCAGCGCCGATCGGCTGGAGGCCTTGCTGCGCGGGCGTCCCGGGGAACGTTGCGGAGGAAACCCTAAGTCAGAACCCGAGGCTCGCGAGCAGGTCGTCGACCTGCGCCTGGTCCTGGACGACGTCGGCTTTGCCCTCCGGATTGATCTGCGGCCCGTTCAGCAGCGATTCGGGGCTGCCGGTGCTGCTCATGGTCTGCTCGGCCGCGAGCGCCGCCGCAGTCGCCGCGAACTGCTCGCGGCGCTCGGGCGCGATGTTCTCGACCAGCACGGTGAGCAGCTGCTGCTCGATCAGGTAGACCATGTCCATGATCTTCTTGATCACCTGCCCGGTCAGGTCCTGGAAATCCTGCGCGAGCATGATTTCGAGGAGCTGTGCGTTGGTTGCGGACGTCGCATCCGGCAGCGCACGCAGGAACGCCCGCGTGTCGTCCATCAGCTCGCGAACTTCCGTGCGCTCGATCGGCGCCGCGTACCACTGCGTCCAGCGCGCGTCGAGCACCTCGGCCTCGTTCTGCACGCGCTCCTGCACGGGCTTCGCGATCTCGATCGCAGTCAGCACGCGCTCGGCCGCCTGCTCGGTCATCGTCGCGACATAGCGCAGCCGGTCACGCGCGTCCGGCACCACTTCCGCCGCGCGCTCGACGTGCTTGTCGAGCCCGAGCTCGCGCATCGAATCGCGCAGCGTGCGCGTCAGCTGGCCGATGCGCGCGAGGATCCGGTCGCTCGGATCGGCGCCTTCGGCCTGGCTATCGACGGAGAACCCCGCGCCGGCCAGCGCCGCATGGATCGGCTCGTTCACGTCAGCTCCCGGTCTTCGCCATCTTGTCGAGGATCTTGTTCAGCTTCTCGTCGAGCGTCGCGGCCGTGAACGGCTTCACGACGTAACCGCTCGCGCCCGCCTGCGCGGCCGCGATGATGTTCTCCTTCTTCGACTCGGCGGTCACCATCAGCACCGGAAGGTGCGCAAGCGTCGCGTCCGCGCGGATTTCCTTCAGCATCGCGAGGCCGTCGAGGTTCGGCATGTTCCAGTCAGAGATCACGAACTCGTAGGCGCCGCTGCGCAGCCGCGCGAGGCCCGCCGCGCCGTCTTCCGCCTCGTCGACGTTCGAGTAGCCCAGCTCCTTGAGCAGGTTGCGGACGATCCGGCGCATCGTCGGGAAATCGTCCACCACCAGGATTTTCATGCTCTTGTCCATCTTCGTTCCTTTCCAGATTCGTTTGCGCAAAACGCGTATCGTCGCACGCGGGTTGCGTAATGCAAATTTAAACGCGCTGCACGCGGTCGCCCATCGTGGCCAGCCGCCCCATCACGCGGCGGCTCATCTCGGCGAGCGGCGCGACCTCGTCGGCACCACCGAGCGCGATCGCCTCGCGCGGCATCCCGAACACGATGCAGCTCGCCTCGTCCTGCGCGAACGTGTGGGCGCCCGCGCGCTTCATTTCCAGCAGGCCGGCCGCGCCGTCGCGGCCCATGCCGGTCAGGATCACGCCGATCGCGTTCTTGCCCGCATGCGTCGCCGCCGAGCGGAACAGCACGTCGACCGACGGGCGGTGCCGGTTCACGGGCGGCTCGTCCGACAGCTGCGCGATGTAGTTCGCGCCGCTGCGCGCGAGCAGCAGGTGCGCGTGGCCCGGCGCGATGTACGCATGGCCCGGCAGCACGCGCTCGCCGTGCTCGGCTTCCTTCACCGCGATCCGGCACAGCCCGTTCAGGCGCTGCGCGAACGACTTCGTGAAGCCGGGCGGCATGTGCTGCGCGATCAGCACGGCCGGCGCATCGGGCGGCAGCGGCGTCAGCACCTCGCGGATCGCCTCGGTACCGCCCGTCGACGCGCCGATGATGATCAGCTTCTCGGTACTGACGAGCGGGTTGTTGACGAGCGGCGCGGCCGCGTGGCTGCCTGCCGCGCGTGCGGCGGCGGCTTGCG
>NZ_JAAGPL010000285.1:0-8502 GCF_017104785.1 Burkholderia sp. Ac-20353
CCGGTTTCGGCGCTGCCCGCGGGCGGCGGTGGATTGACCGGCACGCCGGTCGCGGTGCCGGTGCCTTCGCCCGGTGCGGGCGTGACGGGCGTGTACTGGGACACCAGCGCGCCCGGATCGGTGGCGCCGGGCGCACCGGGCTCGCCGCGGCCGCGGCGAGCCATCTCGAGATCGACGACCTGGCGCTCGAGTGCGTCGATCTTGTGCTGCTGCTCGTCGACGACCTTCATCAGCGTATTGAGCCGCTCCTCGAGCGACTGGTTGGCGAGCGCCTGCGCGTGTGCACCTTGCATGAACGTAAAGCAGAGCACCGCAGCCGGAATGGCGGCAAGCCTGGCGTGCGGTAGACATGTTGACGACTTGTGATACATGGCCCTTCCCCCCGGATGGAGCGGCCGCGAAGCAAACCAAAGGGTCCGGTTCGCGGCCGCCTGATGCGGCACATGAAGCGGTTGCATGTGCGATGTCGCGGCTTGCGCGCCGCCCGTCATCTCCTCGACAGCGCGCTGTTTTGCAGCGCCTGCAGGACGCCCATCTGACGGAGCGTCGCCGGTGACATCTGCTGCGTCTGCAGCAGGAGTTGCAGCTGGTTCGAGACGATCTGGCGATTGCCTGCGACCTGCAGCAGTTGCGCGATCGAGCCGGCCTGCCCGGTGGATGCCGGCGCGATCGACTGGGTGGCCAGTCCCGCGGGTGTCTGCAGCACGACCGAGACTCCGTTGCCGGTGAACGAGACCCCGGCCTTCACGGTGCCGGCCGTATTGGTCGCGAATGCGCTCGGGTTCGACGTCGAGCCGGGCAGCGGCGCCGGCGCCGGATTGTGCGCATTGAAATCGATGACGGCCGCGTTGGTGCCGGCGTTGCTGTTGCCCGCGACTTGCGTGACCTGCGAGATGCCGTTGACCGATACCGGTTGCCCGCCCGTGGCGATCGCGTTCGGGTTCGCGCCGGTCGGCGCGTCGTCGCCGTCGACGACCTTCGCGAGTGTCGTGACATGCGTGTGGACGTGGTGTTCGGCATTCGTGGATGCCGACAGCGTGCCTTGCGCGATCGCGAGGGCGCCGTTCGGCAGTTGCCATTCGGACACGAGGTTCAGCACGAACCCGGAAATCATCGATGCGTCCGCATACTTGCCGGTCTGGCGGGCGAGGACGTCATCGTCGACGAGCTGCATGGCCGGTGCACGCACCTGATTGTCGAACGGACGCAAATCTGGCGCGCCGGGCGCGCCGAGCGCGTTCCCGGCTGCCATGGCGCTGCTCGCGTAACCGCACATGGCAGCACACCATGCAACGCAAAGCGGCGAAAGGGAGCGTTTCATGACGGGTCAGAACAGGTCTGCCTTGATCAAGCCGAATTCGACGAAAGGAATCGTGGCGTTGCCCGTGTTGAGCGCCTGGTCGCGCAGCTTGAGCGCCAGCGATTCGTTGTTCTGCAAAAGCGGGGAATCCTCCTTGAACGGTTTGCCCAGCACGGCGAAGACGAGGCCGTTCCAGGTCCTCGCGAAATCCTGCTCGAGCACGATGCGGTTGCCGAGTGCGGGGTCGGCGATGAAGATCCGGTCGTCTTCGGCATGCTTGACGATCACGAAGTGCTCGTAGCCGTCGAGGTTCATCAGGACGAGCACGGGTA
The DNA here is from genome assembly GCF_017104785.1 of Burkholderia sp. Ac-20353. Classification (NCBI taxonomy): domain Bacteria; kingdom Pseudomonadati; phylum Pseudomonadota; class Betaproteobacteria; order Burkholderiales; family Burkholderiaceae; genus Burkholderia; species Burkholderia sp. Ac-20353. The sequence goes on from NZ_JAAGPL010000285.1 coordinate 1,633, forward strand.
TCTGCAGGTGGTACAGCGCGTCGATGCCGACCCGGAAGCCGCGGCCGCGCAGGCCGAGCGTCTCGACGAACTTCTTCATGTCGAGCATCGAGAAGCCGTTCTTGACCACGACGTCGGGCGTCGAGAACGCCATCATCCGCCGGATCATTTCGGTTTCCGGAATGTCGATGTCGTAGCCGTACTTGAGCAGCGTCGCGAGCGCGGCCGACCCACAGCTGAAATCGAACTGCTGGTTGACGATGTCGCGATAGCGCAGGTCACGCATCGATTGCAGGTGCTTCGTGAGCGGCACACCCACGAGCGTGGACGCATCGATGCTCGATTGCGCCGCGACTGCCGCGCACCAGACGCCGCCCGCGAGGGCGGTGGCGATGCGCAGCGGCCACAACCGATGTTCCCCGGACATGCTGATCTCCTGCTTCGCGCGCCGCGCCGCGATGAGCGGCGGCACGGCGCGCGTTCCCCCGGTTTCAACGATCAATGACCGTTGTTGAGCGCCGCGATCGCGAGACCGTTGTGCTGCAGGTTGCCGACGCCGCCGGCGATGTTCACGCCGATGTTGCCGGTCGAGTTGTGCAGCGTGTTCGCGCCGAGCACGGCATTGCCTTCGAAGCGTCCGCTGGCCCCAGCCGCCGCGGTTTGCGTGTTGTCGTCGGTCGCGACCATCGCGACCGTCTGCGCTTGCGTCGCATTGATGGTCGTGACCGAGCCGGCGAGGCTGTTGTTCTGCACGTTGCCGATGCCCGACGCGACGTTCACGCCGACATTGCCCGACACGTTCGACAGCGAGCCGTCACCGACCGTCGCGTTCAGCTTGAAGTTGTTGACGCTGGCCGAGCCTGCCGACGACTGCTTGCTGAAGATCTGCGCATTGCCGAACACGTTGCCGATATCGACCGATGCGAGCGACACGTCGTTGCTTTGCGCGTTGTCGATGCCTTCGGCGACGTTCACGCCGAGATTGCCGGTCACGCCCGACGCGGCGTTGCTGCCGGTACCTGCATTCAGCACGCCGGCCTGGCGGGTGTCGGTGTAGTGCGTGACGCTGCCCGTCTTCGTCACGTCAGTCTGGTCGAGGTCGAGGTTGTAGCTCCACGACTGGTTCACCGAGAACTGTTCGGACCGGCTCTTCTCGCCCGACTTGCTCGACGATGCGGTGGACGCCGTCTCGTCGTGGTGCACGCGCGCGTGGTAGCCCGACTCGCTCATCGACGAACTCGTGTTCGTCGATGAGCTCGACGTGTCGTTGTGCGTCGTGCCCTTCGACGATGCGCCGTCCCATGCGACACCGGCCGCGCCGGACACATAGAGGCTGCCGTTGAAGTTCACGTTCTCGCTGCTGCCGCCATTGCGATGGTTGCCGGTATGGGTATGCGTCTCGCTCGTGCTGGCGGACGTCGCGACCGTGCCCGTCAGCACGCCCGCGACGGACTCGTGGCCGCTGTTGGCGCTCGTGTCGCTCGACGACGAAGCATGCTGCGTGTCGCTGCTGGACTGCGTATTCCGGCTTTCGGCCGACGCCCACGCCGTCGCGCTGGACGAATCGTGCGTCGACGTATGCGATGCGTTCCACTGCGACGACCACGTCTTCGAGAACGACTCGCTTGCCGAGTACGACGCGCTGCCCGTCACCGAGACGTTCTTGTCCTCGTTGTTGTAGGTCTTCGTGACCGCGCCCAGCGTGTAGCTGTGATAGTTCGGATCGAGCGATGTCCCTTCCGGCAACATGACCGTCTGGGTGTTGTTGACGACCGCCCCGGCGGTGCTCGTCACGGTCACGCAGCCGAAGATCCGGACCCAGCCGCGTATGCCGACCGTTTCGTGCACACCGGTCGTGTTGAACAGGTACACCTTCGGCGGCGCCGCGATTGCGGACCCGGCCGCTGCCGCGAATACCGCCGCTGCAATGAGTGTGCGCTTCATAGTACGCTCCGTTTCGGTGATGGCTTAATTAAAAAGAGTGCCCGCCGGGGGACGGAGCACAAAACTGTTTGCCGTCGCATTACCGGCGCCGGAGGTCTGGTTGACTTGTACGATGCCGCTGATATGCTTGAAAGCGTCGCCGCTAATCGACGCCTCGGGCATACCCCGCCCGCCCACCGGGAGCCCCGGTCCTCCGGGTCCCGGGGCTGTCTCGGATAGTTCGGTATCCGAGACAGCCCGCGCTTCCGCGCCCAGCGTGCCGAGCACGATGCTGTTGCGCTGAAGATTTCCTGCCCCGGCGCTCTGGTTCACCATCAATGCGCCTGAGACATTCGAAAATGCCGAGCCCTCGATGCGCGTCGCCGTGTCGCCGACGCGTGCGTGCGTGACGGCCGACTGCGTGACGCCGACGTATCCGGCGCCGGTGGCGCCCATTCCCAAAGCCAGCTGATTGCTCTGCGCGTTGTCGAGACCGGCCGCCTCGTTGACCGCGAGCGCACCTGTCGTGTCGCTGCCTGCGCCGGTAGCGATCGTCGCGTTGCCGCTGACCACCGGCGCGTTCTGCGCAAATGCGCCGGGCGCGGTGAGTGTGGTGAGCGCGACCAGCAATGCGCTGGCGAGCGGCGCGCATAGCGTGCGCGCGTTCACTTGACCGCTCCCAACGCACTCGTGAGCGGGGCGAGCGCACCCGTTACCGAGTTCGAGATCGTGCCGCCGATGCCGCCCGTCGTCGGCACGCCGCCGACCGCGCCACGCACGATCGAGCTGTTGCCTGAATCGCCCGCGAGCACGCGCGTGACGGCCTGCATGCCGATGTCGCCGAGCACGCCGCCAGGCGCGACACCGTTCGAGCCGTGCGCATTCGTCAGATCCACGTCGGACACCATCGTCGCGATCATCGGGTTGAAGCTGCTGGCCGGGAACGTTGTCGCGCGCGAGAGCACGGGGTCCTGATCCTTCGGCACGTGGTCGTATGCGACGCGCGGCGTGATGTCGCGCGCGACGACGATGTCGCCGGGATTCGCGGTCGACTCCTGCGCGAAAGCCGTGCCGCAGCCGATGCCGGTGAGCGCTGCGCACAGCACGGCGAGTGCCGGGTGATGCAGCGAAAACAGCGGAACGTTCATGTCGTGCCTCTTGGTTCGCGTCTTGTTCGACGAACGGCGGTGCCGGTTACTTGCGCGTGTAGCTCGCGTTATTGCCCTGCATCGCGCGTTGCGCGTCGACCGGCATCGGCATCGGTGTGGGCGGCGTAATCTCGTCCCACAGCGTCACCGACGCATTGCCGGTCGTCAGTTGCGCCGATGTCGCGACCGTCACGTAGCCCGGCGCGCGGCCGCGCTGCTGGCCGAGCGTTTCCTCGTCGAGCGGCGTATAACGCTTCATCCACGAAGCGTCCGCGAGCGGCGACGCAAACGTTGCGACTGGCGTGTCCGGTGGTGCGGCATCCTCGGCGGACGCTGAAGCCGGCAGCCATGCGGCTGCGAGCGCAATGGCCATCGAGGCGAGAGAAGGGCGAAGGACGTGTCGCATGGCGTGTCTCCGGTGTACCCCCTATTCAGCGAATTGCATGCCATCGACGTGAAACCGTTGTCGCGATTGCGCGTTGCATTCCGGTGTATCGGGTCGTGAAGCGAAACGCCAAAAAAATGTTTCAGGCCTGAAACGAGGGGACTTGGGAGTACTGCGGATTCAAGCAATCCGCTTCAAGGATGAAAATCGGTGCTACGTGTCGATGCGAGAAACAGTCCGCGCGCCCGCGCATATATGCAGAGGAATCGCGAGTATCCGGTCGGGTTGCGCTTCGATCGCACGCAGGGCGTTGAAATCGGTTTGTCTTAATGAGCGCCTATAACTAAGCTGCATTGACCAAACAAGAACCACACGCGAAGAGACCCGCGGCCGCTGTCCGCGAATTCGTACGCGCCATCATGCGAGGTGTGGCGCTGCCTCGCATTGCATGGTGAATCGAGCCAGCCTGTGCATGGACCCGATTCGATTTTTGCATGCGACTTGGCATGCGTCGGTAATCGTTAGACGGTTGATGACGGGGTGAGCGTATGGAAGCCGAAGCACGGCATGTGATCTATTTCTCCCGGGAGCCGAGCGATGCGTTGCGCGGACACTTCGACGCGCGTGGCTGGCGTGTCGATCTCGCCGAAACCGTGCGCGACGTGCGGCGTGTCGTGCAGCACGGCGTCGCGACGGCCGGGCTGCTCGATTTCTCTTCGGGTTTCAAACCGGCCGACCTGCATGAACTCGAGCCTTGCCTGACGATCCCGCATATCGGCTGGATCGCGGCGACGCAGCGCGGCCAGTTGCAGGACGCCGCGCTGCGGCACCTGATTCGCGACTACTGCTTCGACTATGTGACGATGCCGTACGAGACGTCGCGCATCGTCGAGACGATCGGCCATGCGCACGGGATGGTCGCGCTGACCGATCCGGTTCCGCTGCCGGCGGGGGCCGGGCGCGGGGAAGGCGAGATGGTCGGCACCTGCGAGGCGATGCTCGCGCTGTTCAAGATGATTCGCCGGGTGGCGACGACCGATGCGCCCGTGTTCATTTCCGGTGAATCGGGCACCGGCAAGGAACTGACGGCCGTCGCGATTCACGAGCGGTCGTCGCGTGCGCAGGGGGCATTCATCGCGATCAACTGCGGCGCGATCCCGTCGACGTTGCTGCAGGCCGAGCTGTTCGGCTATGAGCGCGGCGCATTCACCGGCGCGAACCAGCGCAAGATCGGCCGCGTCGAGGCCGCGCACGGCGGCACGCTGTTCCTCGACGAGATCGGCGACCTGCCGCTCGAGAGCCAGGCGAGCCTGTTGCGCTTCCTGCAGGAGGGCAAGATCGAACGGCTCGGCGCACACGTGTCGGTGCCGGTCGACGTGCGCGTGATCTGCGCGACGCATGTCGACATGGAAGTGGCGCTGCGCGACGGGCGCTTTCGCGAGGACCTGTACCATCGGCTCTGCGTGCTGAAGATCGAGGAGCCGCCGCTGCGCGCACGCGGCAAGGACATCGAAGTGCTTGCGCGGCACATGCTCGAGCGCTTCAAGGGCGATTCGCATCGACGCCTGCGCGGGTTCTCGCCCGACGCGATTGCCGCGCTGTACGGCTATCCGTGGCCGGGCAACGTGCGCGAGCTGATCAACCGCGTGCGCCGCGCGATCGTGATGTCGGAGGGCCGGGTGATCACGGCCGAGGATCTCGAGCTCGGCGACTATGCGGTGCTCGCGCCCGTGTCGCTCGTCGAGGCCCGCGAGGCGGCCGAGCGGCAGGCGATCGAGCACGCGCTCTTGCGGCACCGCGGCCGTTTCGCGGATGCCGCGCGCGAGCTCGGCGTGTCGCGCGTCACGTTGTACCGGCTGATGTGTGCGCACGGGATGCGTGATCGAGGGGATGCGCTGGCCGGTTTTCCGGCGCCGTTGCCGAACCTTCCGCGGCACGCTTGCTAAAATTGGCGGGTGCGGCCGCCCTCGCGGCCGAAGGAACCCGCATGAAACAGTATCTCGACCTCGTTCGCACCATCCTCGACACCGGCAGCTGGCAGGAGAACCGCACGGGCATCCGCACCATCAGCATGCCCGGCGCGATGCTGCGCTTCGACCTCCAGCAAGGCTTTCCGGCCGTGACGACGAAGAAGCTCGCGTTCAAGTCGGCGATCGGCGAGCTGGTCGGCTTCCTGCGCGCGTCGAAGAGCGCGGCCGATTTCCGCGCGCTCGGCTGCAAGGTGTGGGACGCCAATGCGAACGACAACGCGCAATGGCTCGCGAATCCGTACCGGCAGGGCGTCGACGATCTCGGCGACGTGTATGGCGTGCAGTGGCGCCAGTGGCCCGGCTACAAGGTGCTCGACGCGGGCGCCGACGCGCAGATCGCCGATGCGACGCGCCGCGGCTTTCGCATCGTCACGCGTTTCGACGAGGGCGGCGCGCCGAAGGTGCTGCTGTACAAGGCGATCGACCAGCTGCGCCAGTGTCTCGACACGATCATGGAGAACCCGTCCGACCGCCGCATCCTGTTCCACGCATGGAATCCGGCGGTGCTCGACCAGATCGCGCTGCCGGCCTGCCATCTGCTGTATCAGTTCCTGCCGAACGCGACGAAGCGCGAGATCTCGCTGTGCCTGTACATCCGCAGCAACGACGTCGGACTCGGCACGCCGTTCAACCTGACCGAAGGCGCGGCGCTGCTGTCGCTCGTCGGCCGCCTGACCGGCTATACGCCGCGCTGGTTCACCTATTTCATCGGCGACGCGCACATCTACGAAAACCAGCTCGACATGCTGCAGCAGCAGCTCGCGCGCGAACCGTACGAGAGCCCGCGGCTCGTGATCGCCGATCGCGTGCCCGACTATGCGCAGACGGGCGTCTACGAACCCGAGTGGCTCGAGAAGGTCGAGCCGTCCGACTTCTCGCTCGTCGGGTACCGGCACCATGAGCCGCTGACGGCGCCGATGGCCGTCTAGCGCACGCGTCGGGCGCAGCGCCCGACAACCGGTGGTCGACAAAACGACGCCCCGATCGGCTTCTGCCGGTCGGGGCGTCTTGTCATCCGCGTTTGCGCTCAGTCACACGCTCACTCACGCGCTCACTCATTCGTGACGCCGGTTGTCGTGCTGCGCTTGCGGCGGCGGGCTGCTTTGCGCGTGCTGCTGGGGCGGCGGCGGCGCCGGGCGCGGCTCCATGCGCGGGGCCTGCACCTGCACCTGCGGCCGCGGCTCTGCACGCGGCTCCATGCGGGGCGCCGGCATTGCAGGCTGCGGGCGCGGCGCTTCGTGAACCGGAGCCGGCGGACGATATTCGTTCGCATGCGGCGGCGTGTAGCTCGGACGCGGCGCCGGCGCGGAGTAGTCCGGGTGCGGCCGTGCCGCCGGTGCGGTGTAATCCGACCGCGGTTGCGGTTGCGTGTGCTGCGCGGGCGCGGTGAAATCGGGGCGCGGGC